>JAFAPL010000622.1 GCA_019247135.1 Chloroflexota bacterium
ATGAGCGTGCTGAGGGTCACGAACTCGTGCTCGGCAGGCGTTGCGGTCGCCGGATGATGGCTCCACAAGCCGGCCCCCAGCTCGGGCACGAACGGCAGCATGGTCGATCCGGCCAGAAAGCGGACGCGGTCGGCCAGTTGGCGGTGCTCGGAGGGCGGACGGTAGAGATTCAGGCCGACCCAGTCGATGTCCGGGTCGGCCTCCATGCGTGGGATGTCGATCGGCGTCGTGTACTGGAACGCGACATCGTGAAAGATCGGGACCGAGACGATACCGCGCTCGCGCAGCATGCGCGCGAACCGCGCCACGCTCCAGCGGATCTGGAACTCTTTGTAAGCGACCCAATCCATCTGCCAGGCCGCTTGTGTGCGCTCCTCGATTGGACCGTCTCGTGGCGGGTCGACGTCTTCGAATGCACGATAGTGCGTGCCGTAGAGCGCGTTGAGATCGTCAATGCTACCGTGCTGCTGGTGCAAGAAGGCCCGGTAAAGGCGCAGAGCATCGCGGCTATAGTCGGTCGCATAAGGCAGGTCGAAGAACAGATAGCACGTTTCGTTGTCGCTCTGGACGGCCGTAATGCAGCCTTCGGGGGCGAGATGGCGGGCGATGATGGGGCAAATCTTGTCGAACCAGCCAGCGACATAGTCGAAGAATCGTTCGCTCGCATAGCTCGGGACAGGAAATTGGTGAGGCGGATGCAGCCCCCACGCGGCGTCCAGATGGATCGTGTGGAGCGCGGTGCGAGCCTGAACGTCGGGATCCAACAGCACCCATTCCGGAAAACCGAAGTCGGTCAGCTCCGCGTTGATCAGTGGGCCGGGGCGTACCAGCAACCAGAGCTCGCGTTCCTCACACAAGCGTATGAACGCCTCGACGTCCTTGCGTGGGTCGTCCTGACCAAAGTCATGGACGCCTGGAGACGTTTCGTGGACGCTCCACGGGATATAGGTCTCGACCATTCCGAACCCCAGGCTCTTTGCCTGGTCGAGAATTGCCGGCCAGCGCTCGCGGTCGAGGCGCCAGTAGTGGATCGTGCCGCTATAGACGGGAACTTCGCTGCCATCGACCAGCAGCCCGTTGTCGCCGACGACCACGCTGGTCATAGAGCGAGCGTCGCTTCAATGAGTGGGCACAGATCGGCCGTGCGCCGCGGGTCTTCGGTTTCGTCACGGTCGACCAGTTGCACCAGGCAGATCAGGTCGGTGAGGCGGCTCAGTCGACTCCAGTCAAGTGGCAGGCTGCCGCCCGCGTGGCGATACCCGTCTTCGAACGCGGCCTCGTATGCGGGCGCCAGGCTATGGCGCTGACGCAGAAAGATGCCGATGTCGAGCAGCTTTGACCCGGCGTGAGAAAACTCCCAGTCCAGCACTCCGCAGATGCGCGACGACGCATCGACCAGCAGGTTCCAGGGCTTGTAATCAGCGTGGACCAGTACTGGCTTTGGCTGGTGTGGCTGCCGCATTTCCGCGGCGTGCTCGTCGACGAACCTGAGTATCCGCCGTGCGAGATCAGCGCCGAGGCGCTGGCCTGCGCGGCCTCTCACAAGCCAGCCCGTGATCCACTCCGCCCAACCGTGCTCGACCGTGAGCGGCTCAGTAATTTCGAGGTTGCGCCCGAAGAAGCCTGCTTCTTCGAACTCGAACGCGTGAATCCGAGCGAGTGTCTTGCCAGCCGATTGCGCAAGCGCCTCGGGCGAATGAGCGTGTGCCTCGTCGTACCGAACTCCGTCCAGCCACGTCAGTAACGACCACGGCGGGTCCGCGCACGGGCTGCTGCGCAGCACGCGGGGTGCCGGAACACGGCCTTCGATCAGCTTGAGGATCGCGTGCTCCCGAGAACAGCTCAGTGGATCGTCGTTCGTGTAGAAGCGCACAACCGCTCGCCCTGGTTCGCCCGCAAGTACAACGCGATAGTTACTGTTGCGTAGTCCTCCGATCAACGGCTCGGCATCGAGCACGTCCGCCTGCAAGAGGGCCCGCAGCTCGGCACGCGAGAAGCGGGCGAAGGCGGCGCCACGCCGCCAGCGGGTTTCGGGTGCCGTCACGCAGTCGCGGCCAGGCGCACGATCTCCACGAACTGGTCGGCGCGGAGGCTTGCGCCGCCAACCAGGGCCCCATCGATGTCAGGCTGAGCAATAAAGGCGCCGAAATTCTCGGCAGTGACGCTGCCGCCGTACTGGATGCGCGTGTTGTCGCCCACGACGCTGCGTATCGTCGCGATGGTCGCATTCGCACCTTCAGGAGTGGCCGCGCGGCCGGTTCCTATCGCCCAGATCGGCTCGTACGCCACTACCACGCGCGAGAGATCACCCACACCTTCAATCGCCGCACGAACCTGACCGGTGACCACGGCATCCGTTTCGTGCGCTTCGTGCTGTTCGAGTGTTTCACCTACGCAGAGGATGGGAGTAAGCCCGGCGTCGAGCACCGCAACCATCTTCCGATGCACGAACGCGTCATCCTCGGCGAAATACTGGCGACGCTCGGAGTGGCCGATGATGACGTACTGGGCCAGCCCATCGAGCATGCCCAGGCTGACCTCGCCGGTGAAGGCGCCCTTGGGCTCGGGGGAGACGTTCTGCGCCCCGACGCGCAGGTCGGTGCCGCGCAGACGCTCGGCGATCGCGGCAAGCGACACGAACGGCGGGCAGACGACACGCTCGACAGACGAGAGACGCTGCAAGCCCGGCAGCATCGCGTCGACGAGCGCGAGTCCTTCGGCGATGGTCGTATTCATCTTCCAGTTGCCCGCCACAATAGGCGTGCGCTGACTCACGTACAGTCGCTCCGCAACGCGGCCACACCGGGGAGGACTTTGCCTTCGATGAACTCGAGGGACGCGCCGCCACCCGTTGAAACGTGGGACAGCTTGTCTGCCAGGCCGGCTTGCTCGACCGCCTGGACCGACTCGCCGCCGCCGACGACCGTCGTCGCGTTCGACTCGGCCATCGCCTGCGCCACGGCCAGCGTGCCGTCGGCAAAACGCGGGTTCTCGAAGACACCCATGGGGCCGTTCCACAGGACCGTGCCGGCGGCGTCGATATCCGACTTGAACGTTTCGATCGTTTGCGGACCGATGTCCGCGATCATCTCGTTGGGTCCAACTTCCTGGGTCGAGGACGTACGTGGCACGGCGGTGTCGCTGTTGAGATCGGTGGTAACGACCACGTCGACGGGCAGCGTGATCTTGCGGCCGCGATTCAGCAGTTCGCCGGCGGTTCTGACCAGGTCGGGTTCGAGCAGGCTCCGACCAACTTGATGCCCCTGGGCTCTCAGAAACGTGTTGGCCATGCCGCCGCCGATCAGCAGGCGATCCACACGGTCGATCAGGTTTGTGAGGACGCCTAGTTTGCTCGAAACCTTGGCGCCGCCGATCACCGCGACGAATGGCCGCCTGGGATTGTCGAGCGCTCCGCTCAGGGCCGCGATCTCTTTCTCCATCAGTAGCCCCGCTACCGCCGGCCGGTAGTGCGCGATCCCCTCCGTCGAGGCATGTGCGCGATGGGCGGTGCCGAACGCATCATTGACGAACACGTCGCCGAGATTCGCGAGCTGGCGGGCAAACGCCGCGTCGTTCTCTTCCTCTTCGGGATGGAAGCGAACGTTTTCGAGCAACAGCACCTCGCCACTCTGAAGCGTGGCGACCGCCTGTGCGGCGGTCGGACCGACGCATTCGTCCGAAGACTGCACACTTGTGCCGAGAAGTTCGGACAGCCGCTCCGCGACCGGCCGCAGGGAATACTTGGGATTCGACTGGCCGCCTGGCCGGCCAAGGTGCGACATCAGCACAACACGCGCGCCGTGCTCGCGCAAGTATTGCAGCGTTGGCAGGGCGGCCCTGATGCGCGTGTCGTCGGCCACCTTGCCGTCCTGCATCGGCACGTTGAAGTCGACGCGGACCAGTGCGATTTTGCCGCCCCAGTCCACGTCGCGGACGGTGCAGAGGCGGGCCATGGCTGGCCCGCTACTCTTTGCTAGAAACGGTCTGGGCTGTGGACGCCGCGCTGTCGCGGGTGA
>JAFAPL010000627.1 GCA_019247135.1 Chloroflexota bacterium
CGACCGGCATCCTCGCGGAGCACGAGGCCGTGCGAACGCGGAGCGGCCTGTTCGACCTTTCGCACATGGGCCGCGTGTTTTTGCGCGGACCTGACGCGCTCGCGCTCGCCCAGGAATGTTGCACGCGCGACCTCAGCCGCCTGCGCGCCGGCGAGGCGGCCTACTCCGTCCTCTGCCGTGAAGATGGAGGCATTCTGGACGACGTCATCGGCTACATCACCCAGCCCGAGGAGATTCTGTTCGTCTTCAACGCGTCCAATCGCGTTTCGGACACCGCGTTCTTTACCCAGCAGCGCGACCGGCTTGGCCTGCAGGTCGACATCACTGATCAGACGCTGGACACCGCGCTGATCGGATTGCAGGGCCCGCTCGCGCAGGCGATCTTGCAGCCGCACTGCACGGCGGATCTGGAGACACTTGCCGGATACAGCTTTGTGGCGGCGGACGTCGCCGGGCCACCCGCGCTGGTCTCGCGGACTGGCTACACGGGCGAGGACGGATTCGAGATCATGGTCGACTCGCAGTTCGCCGAACGCGTGTGGACGGCGCTATCGTCGGGCGGCGCTTGCGCGTGTGGGCTCGGCGCACGTGACACGCTGCGGACCGAGGCGGGCATGGCCCTGTACGGGCACGAAATCGACACCTCGACGAACCCGTTCGAGGCACGTCTCGGATGGGTCGTAAGTATGAAGAAGTCGAGCTACGTCGGTCGGGAAGCGCTGCTGGCTATCAAAGAACGGGGCGTTTCGCGGCGCCTCGTTGGCCTGCGGGTCGCGCCGGGCGGGGTGCCGCGTCCGGGCTTTCCCATCTGCGAAGATGACGCAGCGGTCGGAACAGTCACGAGCGGGACCTTCTCGCCCACGCTGCGAAGCAACATCGCCATGGGGTACGTGCCTACCGAGCTCTCCAACGTCGGCCAACACGTCCAACTAGAGATGCGGGGCAGACGCGTGGATGCCGAAGTGGGAAAACTTCCGTTTGTCCCGCACCACACGCGGCCGCGCGCGACAATGTAGTCCATGCCAGCTGCGGACAATCCTGCCGACCGGCGCTACACCACCGAACACGAGTGGATCAAACCCGAGGGTCAGCACTACCTGGTCGGTATTACCGCGTTCGCCCAGGACCAGCTGGGCGACATCGTCTATGTGGAGCTGCCCAAGATCGGTGACCGCATCGAAGCGGGCAAACCGTTCGGCGTGATCGAGTCAGTCAAAACAGCGTCGGACCTGTATGCGCCCGTCTCGGGCGAGGTGGTCGAAGTCAATGGCGAGCTGACCGATCAACCGCAGGCGGTCAATGACGACCCTTATCAAGGTGGGTGGATGATCAAGATTCGCGCCGAAGACTCCACCCAGGTCGAGCGGCTGCTCACCGCCGATCAATACGCAGAGCAAACAGGAGAGTAATGCCGAGCTTCACGCAGCTGGCCGCGGGCGACCGCGCCGAGATGCTGCGTGCGATCGGCGTCAACGACATCGAGCAACTGTTCGAAGACGTTCCCGCCGACGCACGCTTTCCCAAACTGAACCTACCGTCAGCGCTCACGGAGCTCGAAGCCACGCGCCTCCTGAGAGATCTGGCTGCCCAGAACGTGTCTGTCGACGACTGGCCGTGCTTCATCGGCGCGGGGGCGTACAACCACTACTCGCCGTCGGCGGTCGGGCACGTCATGGGCCTCCCGCAGTTCTACACGGCCTATACGCCCTACCAGCCTGAGGTGAGCCAGGGCACGCTGCAGGCGTCGTTCGAATTCCAGTCGCTCGTGTGCGAGCTGCTCGGTCTGGACGTCGCCAACAGCTCGGTGTACGACGGTGCCTCGGGCGTGGGCGAGGCGGTGCTGATGGCGCAGCGGCTCACGCGGCGCGACCGCGTCGTCCTGTCCGGGAGTGTGTTGCCGCAGTGGCGGGAAGTCGTGCATGGATACGTCTCGGCGCGTGGTGTGGAGATCGTCACGAGCCATGTCGACGCTGGAGAGGGCACGCTCGAGGAGTCGCGCGTCCTCGATCTCGTGGACGACGCGACCGCGTGTGTTGTTGTCCAACAGCCTGACGCGTTCGGACACGTGCGGGATCTCAATGGTCTTGCCGAAGAGGTCCACGCGCGCGGGGCGCTCCTGGTCGTCGGCGTAGCGGACGCGACGTCGCTCGGCATGTTGAAGTCGCCCGGCGCGTGGGGTGCCGACATTGCCGCGGCTGAAGGGCAGTCACTCGGGCTGCCACTGCAGTTCGGCGGGCCGTGGGCCGGTTTGATGGCGTGCAAAGCTGACTACCTGCGACAGCTGCCAGGCCGCATCGCGGGTCAGACGACGGACCACGACGGTCGACGCGGATTCGTCCTCACCCTGCAGGCGCGCGAGCAGCACATTCGACGTGAAAAGGCGACCTCGAACATCTGCACGAGTCAAACCCTGCTGTCAATCGGGATCACCGCGTACCTGGCGCTCATGGGGCCGGAGGGCCTTCGCGACGTCGCGCGCCAGTCGCACGCGAAGGCTGTCTACGCTGCGCAGGCAATCGAACAACTGCCCGGCTGCCGACTGCTGACGCCGCGGCCGTTCTACAACGAGTTCGTGGTGGACACACCGGTCGAGGCAGGTGAGCTGCGGCACCGGCTGGTCGAGCGAAAACTGCTTGCCGGAGTGCCCCTGGACGCGCAGTACGGCTTGCCGAACGCGCTCGTGCTTGCATTCACCGAACGCAACACGCGCGCGGAGATCGATCAACTGGCCGCTGCCCTGCGGGACGCGACGGCATGACGACACTTCGCGAACAGCCGGTCATCGCGACAGGCATCCAACCCGAGCCGTTGCTCTCCGAGGTTTCGCATCCGGGCGTGCCGGGCCACCGTCTGCCGCCGCTCGATGTCCCAGAAGCGGACGATCTGCCGGGGCAGCTCACGCGTGCGCAGGTTGCCATTCCGAGCGTGGGCGAGCTCGACGTCGTCCGCCACTTCACGCATCTGGCGCAGCGGAACTTCTCGATCGACTCCGTCTTCTACCCCCTCGGGTCGTGCACGATGAAGTACAACCCGAAGGTCAACGAGGACGTCGCGCGCATGCCGGGCATCGCCCGCGTCCACCCGCTCCAGCCAGACGAGACAGTCCAGGGCGCGCTGCGCATCCTGTTCGAGCTCCAGAGCATCCTCGCGGAAATCACTGGTTTTCGGACAGCCACCTTGCAGCCATCCGCGGGTGCCCAGGGCGAGCTCGTCGGTATGCTGATGATGCGGGCCTACCATCGCGACCGCGGCGACACGCGGCGGACCAGGGTTCTCGTGCCGGATTCCGCGCACGGCACCAATCCCGCCACCGCCGCCATGTGCGGTTTTTCGACTGTCGCCGTGCCGACGGACGCTCACGGCAACGTCGATCTCGGCCGATTGCAGGCTGAGCTCGACGAGACCGTCGTTGGCCTCATGTTGACGAACCCAAACACGCTCGGGCTCTTTGAACAGGAGTTACGCGAAGTCACCGCCGCGGTGCACCAGGTGGGTGGCCTCGTCTATGGCGACGGCGCCAATCTGAACGCCATTCTCGGCGTGGTGAAACCGGCGGAGATGGGCTTCGACTGCCTCCACATCAACGTACACAAGACGTTTTCCACGCCGCACGGATCAGGCGGTCCCGGCGCGGGTCCAGTAGCCGTCTCGGAAAAGCTGGAGCCGTACCTGCCTGTACCAATGGTGATCCAGAAGACTGACGGCAGTTACGCGCTCGAGTACAACCGGCCCAAGAGCATCGGACGACTCAAGAGCTACCAGGGTCACTTCGGCATCCTGGCTCGCGCGTACACCTACATTCGCATGCACGGCCCGGATGGCCTGCGCGAGATCAGCGAGACGGCCGTCCTGAACGCCAATTACCTGAAAAAGCTCCTCGAGGATGTGTACGAGGTCGCCTACGACCGCACGTGCATGCACGAGTTCGTTCTCACGGCGAGGCGTCAGAAAGCCGAGCATGGCGTGAAGACCCTGGACATCGCGAAGCGCCTCCTCGATTTCGGCATTCACCCGCCGACGATCTACTTCCCGCTGATTGTCGAAGAGGCAATCATGGTCGAGCCGACAGAAGGCGAATCACGCCAGACGCTCGAGCATTTCTCTGATGTCATGCACCAGATCGCGCGCGAGATCGAGACCGATCCTGAGCTCGTCCTCGGTGCACCACGTGAGCAGGTCGTCGGCCGGCTGGACGAGGTGACGGCCGCACGCAGGCCAATTCTTCGCTGGACCTGAGACGCCGAACCAAACCCGACGCGCGGACTTTGACAGCCTCGTGTACACTCGCCCACAACTGCTCGCCCCAGGGAGTTGAACCGCACCGGTGCTGCTCGAAGTAAACGATCTGCGTACCCAGTTCTTTACCCAGGACGGTGTTGTCAAAGCGGTCAATGGCGTGTCCTTCACGCTCGACGAGGGCGAGGCGCTGGGGCTTGTAGGTGAGTCCGGGTGCGGCAAGAGCGTGAGCGCGCTGTCGCTGATGCGGTTGATCCCTCAGCCGCCAGGCAAGATCGTGTCCGGCAACGTGGTCTTCGACGGTCGTGACCTGATCAAGCTCAAGGAAGACGACATGCGGAAGGTGCGTGGCAACGACATCGCCATGATCTTCCAGGACCCGATGACGTCGCTGAACCCGGTGCTTACGATCGGTCGTCAGATCAGCGAAGCGCTCGAGCTCCACAAAGGCATGGACCGCGGCGCCGCACGCAAACGCACGATAGAGCTGCTCGAGCTGGTGGGTATCCCTGCCGCGCGCTCACGCGTGGACGACTACCCGCACCAGTTTTCGGGCGGCATGCGTCAGCGCGTCATGATCGCGATGGCGCTCTCGTGTGAGCCAAAGCTGCTCATCGCGGACGAGCCGACGACCGCCCTCGACGTGACCATCCAGGCCCAGATCCTGGACCTGATCAAGCGCCTCCGCCAGGAGCTCGGCATGGCGATCATCATGATCACGCACGACCTCGGCGTCGTCGCCGGCATCGCCGACCGGATCAACGTCATGTACGCGGGCTATATCGTCGAAACCGGGACTGTCGATGAGATCTTCCACAATCCGCGCCATCCGTACACGCTGGGCCTGCTGAAGTCCATCCCGCGCTTGGACGAACCGCGCAAAGAAAAACTCGTGCCAATCGAAGGTTTGCCGCCCGACCTCGTCGATGCGCCTCAGGGCTGCCCCTTCCAGCCGCGTTGTCCATATGCGATCGAGCGTTGCATCCCCGAGAACCCGAGCCTCGAACCCGTTGTGCCGGGTCACCGCATCGCGTGCTGGGTCGACGTCACAGGGGGCCGCGAACCGCACGCCGAACCCGTCGCCCAGGGCGTCTAGGGAGGTCTTCTTAAAGGAATGGCAACGACCACCAGTCCAATCACTGTTCCGAAGGACGGCACAGCCGACGGCGAGATCCTGCGCGTCGAAAACCTCAAGATGTATTTCCCCATCACCCAGGGGATCATCCTTCAGCGCCAGGTCGGCTGGGTTCGCGCGGTGGACGATATCTCGTTCTCGGTCAAACGGGGTGAGACGCTGGGCCTGGTCGGTGAGTCGGGTTGCGGCAAGAGCACGACCGGCCGCGCAATCCTGCAGCTCTACAAGCCGACCGGCGGCACGGTCGACTTCCTCGGCAAGAGCTTGACGACTCTCGGCGGCGGCGACCTGAGAAGAATGCGCCGCGAGATGCAGATGATCTTCCAGGATCCATACGCGAGCCTGAATCCGCGTATGACGGTCGGCAGCATCATCGGCGAGCCACTCGAGATTCACGGCCTGGCACGCGGACGTGAGAAGCAGGAGCGCGTGCAGGAACTGTTGCGCATCGTTGGCCTGAATCCTTATTTCGCCAATCGCTATCCGCACGAGTTTTCGGGCGGTCAGCGACAGCGCATTGGCATCGCTCGAGCACTCGCGGTCCAGCCGAGTTTCATCGTGTGCGACGAGCCCATCTCCGCTCTGGACGTGTCGATCCAGGCGCAGGTCATCAACCTGTTGGAAGAGCTACAAGGGCAATTCGACCTGACGTACCTCTTCATCGCGCACGACCTGTCGGTCGTGCGGCATATCTCAGATCGCGTTGCCGTCATGTACGTGGGCAAGATCGTCGAGCTGACCACGCGCGACCTTCTGTATGAGCGCCCGCTACATCCGTACACGAAGGCATTGCTTTCCGCGGTGCCGATCCCGGATCCGGCGATCGAGCGCAAGCGGCAGCGCATCATCCTGACCGGCGACGTGCCGTCACCGGTGAACCCGCCGACGGGTTGCCGCTTCCATCCGCGTTGTCCATTTGCCCAGGAGCTGTGTCGCGAGAAGGAGCCCGAGCTGCTCGAGGTGGAGCCAAACCACTTCGCGGCCTGCCACTTCTGGGACGAAATCCTGGCTCGCGGCCAGACCGCGGCCGTGGCGACGCCAGCCTCAGCGAACTAGTAGCGCCTCAGAGATCGAGCGGATCTGCCTCAGTTTCCTCGATCTCTTCGAGGGCGCGTTCGGCCGCCGCACGAACGTCCTCTTCTGGATGTTCGGCCGCATACAGCAGCGCCTCGCGCGCCTCCTCCCCGCCGATGTGTCCCAAAGCGGCGATCACCGCGCCACGTACCTGCGGCTCGGGATCGTCGATGACTTCCACGAGCGGGGTAACGGCGCGCTCGTCCTCGATCTCGCCCAGTGCCCGGGCAGCTTCGAGGCGCATCTGTGGATCGTCGCTGCCGAGCACTGGCATCAACCGGTCCGTCCAACGCGGATCAGCGGTGCGGCCCATACCCCGGACAGCCCCGATGCGCAGCGTAGGGTCGGTAAACGCGGAGGCGAGTGCTTCGGCGGTCTGCATATCTGAGAAATAGCCGAGTGCGGCAAGGGCCGACGCTCGGACGCGAGCTTCCTCGTGCTTGTCAGCGAGCACCGACCGCAGCGCCTGCCGGAGGCGCTGCGACTGCTCAGGCTCGAGATCATCGAGCTCGGCCAGGAGTGTGAAGCGCGCAAGGTCCTCGGCGGCGGCGACGCGAATCTCGCCGACAGGATCGTGCTGGAGAATGTCGATCAACTTGTCCAGCAGGACCGGCCGACGATCCTCGATTGCGCATTCGATGCCGGCGAGCCGTACTCGCGGATCGGGGTCCTCGAGTGCGAGCTCATTCAGCGCGCTGTAGTCGAGGCGCAGGCGCTCCAACGCCGCGCCGTGCAGCGCGCGTATCAAACGTGCGCGCGCCGGAGCCGACAACGTCTGCCACCTCTGCTTGAAGTTGTCCAGGTCGGCGCCTTCGAGCACCGACAATTCGTCGAGCTCGGCCTGCGGAATCGGCGACTCTTGCGCGACCGACTGCAAAGCCGACTCGAAGTTGGCGCGCTCTTCTTCACTACGCCGAGGCATAGATCAGCTCAGTACGACTGGGCGAACAGGGCCTGCCCGGTGGCAGGCTGTCCATCGTAGATGCAGCGTCCGCTGCCGTTGGCCTCGGCGTCTTCGGGGATGACTCGAACAGTGGCGCGCGTCTCCTCTTTGATGCGAGCTTCGCAGTCCGGCGAGCCGCACCAGTAGGCGCGGATGAAGCCGCGCTGCTCTTGCATGATGCGCTTGAACGTCTCGTAATCCTCCGCCGAGTGTGTGTTGTCGCGCACAAACTGCTGGGCTCTGTCGAACAGGGCGCGCTGGACCGAGTCGAGCAGCTCACGAGCGCGGCCTGGAACGGCATCGAAAGAGATCTGTTCCTTGGCGCGCGAATCGCGTCGCACGAACGTCACCTGGCGCTGCTGCAGATCGCGCGGACCGACCTCAACGCGCAGCGGGACGCCTTTGAGCTCCCACTCGTTGAACTTCCAGCCCGGGCGCTTGTCGGAGAAGTCAGCCTCTGCACGAATACCCTGCCGCGTGAGCGCGCCAATCAACGAGCTCACCGTTTCGGCGATCTGTGCGTCGCCCTCTGCCGAGCGTGCAGGTATCGGCACGATGATCACCTGGACCGGCGCAACACGCGGCGGCAGCATCAGGCCGGCGTCGTCTCCGTGAGTCATGAGCAAACCACCCAGGATCCGCGTGCTCATACCCCAGCTGGTGGTCCATACCAGCCTGCGCTGGCCATCCTGGTCGAGGAAGTCGATCTCGAAGGCGCGAGCGAAATTCTGCCCGAGGAAATGGCTCGTGCCGCTCTGCAGCGCTCTGCCGTCCGGCATCAGCGCTTCGATCGAGTACGTCGCCTCTGCACCCGCGAAGCGTTCGGCCGCGCTCTTTTGACCGCGCACCACGGGTAGGGCCAGCTCTGTCTCGGCGAAATCCGCGTAGATCCCGAGCATCCGCATCGTCTCTTCGTGCGCTTCTTCCGAGGTCCGATGTGCCGTGTGGCCCTCCTGCCAGAGAAACTCGGTGGTGCGGAGGAAAAACACGGTTCGCTTTTCCCAGCGCACGATGTTCGCCCACTGGTTGATCAGGACGGGCAGGTCGCGCCAGGACTGGATCCACTTCGAGTAGAAGTGCCCAAAAATCGTCTCGCTTGTCGGTCGAATGGCGAGCGGCTCCTGAAGATCTTCGCCGCCCGCCCGGGTGACCCAGGCGACCTCAGGCGCGAAGCCCTCGACGTGCCTGGCTTCGCGTGCAAGAAAACTTTCGGGCACAAACAGCGGGAAATACGCGTTCTTGTGGCCCGAGGCTTTGAAGCGGGCGTCGAGCTCGGCCTGCATGTTCTCCCACAGGCTGAAGCCGTACGGTCGGATGACCATTGTCCCGCCGACAGGCTCGAAGTAGTCGGCAAGCTCGGAGCGGCGAATCGCGGTGATGTACCAGCGCGAAAATGCCTCGCCATCGCTGGGATCCTTGGGCGGCAGCTGGCCGCTGAGCTCGACCTGTGTGGCAGCCATCGTCTGTGTTTGCAGATTATGGCCGTTAGACTCCACGGCGTGCTGTGTTGGATCGAGGTCGACCTGGACGCCGTCGCTAACAACGTCCGAGCGCTGCAAGCCGCCGCCGAACCACGTGAGGGAGTGACAGCGGTGGTGAAGGCGCAGGCGTACGGGCTTGGCGCGTCGGCAGTGGCGCAGGCAGCTGTCGATGCCGGAGCACGCGGCGCCGCTGTTGCGCGCATCCTGGAAGCTCGGTTGCTGCGTGACGCGCGGTTCTCGGATGCGATCCTGCTGCTCGGCGGCCTGGCCGCGGAAGACGCGCGCGCGGCGGTCGACCTGAGCCTGACGCCAACCATCTCGGACTGGCCGACCGTCGAGCGGTTGGCGCGCGCGGCCGGGCAATCGGGTGCTTGCGTCGGGATACACGTCAAGGTCGACACTGGCATGACGCGCTACGGCGCCCCGCCCGACGAGGCGATCGCGATCGTGCGCGCGCTGCGCAACGTGGCAAATGTGAAGCTCGAAGGTTTCTACACGCACTTCGCGGCCGCGGACGATCCCGATCCGTTCTTCGCGCACCAGCAGCTCGCCAGGTTTCTCGCAATTTGCGAGCAGCTCGAATCCGAAGGCTTCTCTCTCGGCCTGAAGCACGCCGCCAATTCCGCCGGCGCCCTGCGCGTGCCACATTCAGGGCTCGACACCATCCGGGCTGGCATTGCCCTCGCGGGCGCCTATGCGACGGGTTGGGTCCCCCGCATCGGCGCGCTGCGGCCCGCGGTGGCGCTAAAGGCGCGAGTTGTGCGCTTTCATACGCCCGCCATCGGATCGTCCATCGGTTACGGTCGCACATACAAGGTGTACCGCCCGATGCGGGTTGCCCTGATCGCCTGTGGCTACGCCGACGGGCTGCCGCGCGCCTGCAGCAACCGTGGCCGGGTACTGATTCGTGGCCAGCGCGCGCCGCTGGTTGGCACCGTCTCGATGGACATGGCGATGGCCGACGTCTCCCACATTCCGGACGTCGAACCCGGCGACGAGGTCGTCATTCTCGGTCGCCAGCGGGACGACGAGATCTCACTGGATGAATTTGCCGAGTCGGCGGGCATCATCCCCCACGAGCTGCTGGTGCGGCTCGGCGCGCGCGCGCCACGCGTCTACCTGCGGCACGGTGCGCCCGTCGGCTCGGGTCGACTTTCGTGCGACGAAACACAGGCTCTCAACGAGATCGCCGTAGGCGTGTGATGCGCATCGTCGACCTGGTCGAGAAGAAACGCGATGGGGGCACGCATTCCCGAGACGAGCTCGAGGCGCTCGTCATGGGCTACGTGCGCGGCGAGGTGCCCGATTACCAGGTTGCGGCGTGGTTGATGGCCGTCTGCTGCCGCGGCATGCAGCCAGACGAGGCCACGCTGTTGACGCAGGTGATGGCCGGCAGCGGCGAGCAGCTCGACCTGTCCTCGATCGGGCGGCCCGTTGCCGACAAGCACTCGACCGGCGGCGTGGGCGACAAGACCTCGCTTGTGGTGATGCCGTTGGTCGCCGCCTGCGGTGTGCCCGTCGGTAAGATGAGCGGTCGCGGTCTGGGCTTCACCGGCGGCACGATTGACAAGCTCGAGTCGTTCGCGGGCATCCGAGTCGATCTGAGCGCGAGCGAATTTGTGCGTCAGCTGCGCGAGGTTGGGATCGTGATCACCGGCCAATCGGCCGACCTGGCGCCGGCTGACGGCAAGCTCTACGCGCTGCGGGACGTGACGGGGACCGTCCCGAGCCTGCCGTTGATCGCCAGCAGCATCATGTCCAAGAAGCTCGCTGCCGGCGCGGACGTGATCGTGCTGGACGTGAAGACCGGTTCGGGTGCATTCATGCGCGAGCAGGAGGATGCCCGAGCGCTGGCGCGCGCCATGGTGGAGATCGGTACCGCGGCGGGTCGACGGGTCGCGGCCGTGGTCAGCGACATGTCGCAGCCGCTCGGCCGTGCCGTGGGCAACGCGCTGGAGGTCGCCGAAGCGCTGGACACACTCTCGGGCGAGGGACCGCCGGAGTTCCAGGAATTCGCGGTCGAGTTGGCGAGCACCATCGTCGAGCTCGCAACTGACGGCTCGCGGAAGCGTTCGCACGTCGAATCGGTCCT
>JAFAPL010000632.1 GCA_019247135.1 Chloroflexota bacterium
AGTCGACGTACATTGCTGGCGACCTTGTGGGCAAGAAGGTCGGCCTGCCTTCCATGGGCGCGTTCAACACGCCTGTTTTGATCTACAACTTTTCAAATTCCACGATCTTCCAGCACGACCAGAGCGATTTCGCCGACGCGATCAGGACGGGCTGGCTGCGCAGTCCGGCTCAGTTCCAGACGACATTCGCCATGGAAAGCTTCATGGACGAGGTGGCCGCGGCCGCGGGCATCGACCCGGTGCAGTTCAGGCTGCAGGTATTTGACGGATCAGCGCTTGATCGACGTACTCAACGCCGTCGCGCAGGCGGCGCGTTGGGAGGCGCGACCGTCCCCTTCAGCGTCCGCCACTACCCGCGGGGTGACAACGGGCAGAGGCGTTGCCATGGTCAACCGTGACGGTACGCTGATCGCCGAAGTTGCGCAGGTGACCGTCGATCCCTCGGCCGGGTCAGTCATGGTCAACCAGTTCTGGGCAGCCCAGGACAACGGCCTGACGATCAATCCGAAAGCCGTGCAGGGTCAGATCGAGAGCAACATCATCCAGGCGACCAGCCGCACGCTCAAGGAACAGGTGCAGTTCGATCAATCCAGCGTTACGAGTCTCGATTGGCGAGGCGTATCAGATCCTGACCTTCCCTGAGGTCCCTCAGGTCACCACCGTCTTGATCAACCGACCCGACCAGAAGGCGACTGGGGTCGGCGAGGCCGCTACGTGCCCCGTCGCAGCAGCCATCTCGAACGCAATCTTCGACGCAACGGGTGTGCGATTGCGGTCGCTGCCATTCAAAGCGGAGAACGTTCGCGCCGCCTTCGCGGCAGGGACGCTGTAACGCTCAGGCGCCGCGGAGCCTGGGGTTGGCCACCTCGTCCAGCCCCAGGTGGACCAGGTACAGCGACATGAACAGGACAATGAGCATGAGCACAGGCGTGGCCCACCACCACCACAGGTTCTGGAGCAGCGCGCCGTAATTCAGGGCCCAGTAGATCATCATGCCCAGTGTCATCTCGTTCTGCGGCCCCAGCCCCAGAATGGAGAGCCCGGACTCGGCGAGGATGGCCGCGATGAAAGCGTTCACGAAATTCGCGCCAAGCCAGGGCAAGAGGTGCGGCATCAGTTCGCCCCACACGATCTCGATGCTGGACAGGCCCGACAACAGCCCGACCTGAACGAACGGTCGCTCCTTCAAGCTGAGCACCTGGGATCGGACGACGCGTGCCGGCCACGCCCACGCGAAGCAGCCGATCGTGATCGCCATCGGCACGACGCCAAACCCATGCAACAAGGACGCGATGAGCACCAGAAAGAGGAGTGACGGCACGGCCAGAAATACGTCATTGAAGACGCGTAGGACGCCGTCTACCCAACTGCCGAAATAACCACTCAACAGTCCCAACGTCGCACCGACGCAGGTGCCAATGACGGCCGCGACCAGGCCAACGAGCATCGAATTCGGAAGCGCCTGAAAGAGCTGCGCCAGAACGCTCTGTCCGAGTGTGGTGGTCCCGAGAAGGGCAAGTCCGGGTCCGCCGGCGCTCAGTTTCGCCGGAAAGGCGCCCGAGCGTAATGGCTGCGGGCCGATGAGGCGGCCGCCGAGCACCGCGATGAGCAGCAGCAACACAATGACGCTCGCCCCAATGACAAACTTGCGATTGCTGAGCAGGACGTGTCTGATCCCGGGCGTCTGCACCGCCGGGCGCGGGCTCAGGGCATCGAGCGGGACGGCAGTTGCCATCACTACCTTGTTGCGGCCCCGTATCGAATCCGCGGGTCGATCAACGGATAGGCCAGATCGAGAATCAAATTGATTGTCGCCACGGCGACTATCACCAGCAGGATGCTCCCCTGGATGACAGGAAAGTCGAGCCCTTTGATGCTGTTGAAGATCAGATAGCCCAAACCGGGATACGCAAAGATGACCTCGGTCACCAGGGCGCCACTCACGATGGTCCCGAGCGAAAGGGCGAGCCCCGTCGTTTGCGGCAGGAGTGCATTGCGGAATGCGTACGCCCAAAAGATTCGTGCATGCGGCAAGCCTTTGGCTTCGGCCCACGTGATGTAGTCCTCACCACGAATGGACACGATCAGGCTGCGCATGCTCAGGAACCACCAGCCGAGAGACACGAGCACGATGCTCAAGCCCGGCAGCATGGCGTGGCGCAGCACGTCGAGCACGAAATCCAGTGTCAGCGCGGGCTGCTGGCCGACCGTATAGGCGCCCGACAACGGGAAGATCGGCAGCAGGTACGCCAGTAGGAATACGAGGACGATAGCCAGGATGTAATAGGGAATGGTGTAGAGGACCAAGGCCACTGGAAACAGCGACTGGAGAAGGCGCGATCGGCCGCCGCCCCAGCCGACCAGGCCGCCAATGATCGAGCCCAGCGTCCAGCTGATCAACGTCGTGACCAGCAGGAGACCGACGCTCCAGGGGATGGCCTGTTTGATCAGGTCACCGACCGTCGTCGGGAAGACCAGAATCGAGTAGCCGAGATCGCCTTGCGCCAGTTGGCGCAGGAACGAGACATATTGCTCGGGGAGGCTCTTGTCGAGCCCGAAGCGGCGTGTGTACTCGGCAACGATCGCCTGGCCGCCGAGGTTACCGCCGACTTGTGCGAGCTTGAGCGCGACTCCGCCCAGCGGGTCGCCGGGCACGAGACGCGGGGCGAAGAAGACGACGGTGACCGAGACGATCACCGTCGCCACAAAAATCAACAAACGTTCGGCGAGATGCCGCCAGTACGACATCAGGGTGTTGAGGCTTCAAGGGGGCGGAGCCCCCCTGCGCCCGCATGGAGCACTCTCGAGTTAGTGCTGCGCGGCACGAATCCCTGGTACCCAACCGCCGTTCGCTTGCGGGTAACCCGTGAGCAGGAGATTGAACGTGCCCCACCAGCTGACAGGCATGTTCCACGAGTTGTCTGAGTTGGGCCAGCCCGTCCAGTAGGTCGAGTTGAACGGCACCAGGGCAGGCGCCTGGGTGAGCGGCACGACCGGTAGATCGCGCAACCAGATCGCGAGACCGTCGTGGTACAGGCTCTTCATCGTGTCGACCTGGTCAGGCGGCGTCTGAAGCATCTTGTCGACCACTGCGTCGAGCTCGCTGTTCGTATAACGGAACGAGTTCCGCTCGAACCATGGCGCTGGCTGGCCCAGCGGCACGTAGTTCTTGCTATGGAAGAGCTCGAGATTCTCGGCGATATAGCCGGGGCAAAACGCGTTCATGGCGATGTCGTAGTCGCCACGCCGCAGCGTGTCCGTCAGCGTGCCACCGTTCAAGGGTGTCACGTTCACGGTAAATCCAGCGTTCCGCAGCTGGTCCGAGAGAACCTGAGCGACCTTCACGTCCTCGTTGGCGTCGCTGTTGACGACGTACTTGAGCGTGATGTCACTCGGGTTCACGCCGGCTTGCCTGAACAGGTTGGCGGCCTGGTCCGGGTCGTACTGATCGGACGGATATTGCTGCCGCACGTCGGACACGGCATCGAAGTAGGGTTTGTTTGCGTCGTAGAACGGCCAGATGCCCCACGTCGGCACGGTCGCACCTTCGTACGCCAGATTGGCAATCGCCTGTCGGTCGATCGAGTACGAGAGCGCCCACCGCACCTGCGAGTTGTCGAACGGCGGGTGCGCGTTCTGGACCATCAGCGCCCGCGGGCACGGGTCGAGCCAGGCGTAGGGCGCGTTGGTCGTCCAGGCCTTCACGTTCTGGTTCTTGCCCGCGACCTGCAGGAACGTGCCGAGACCCAGAATGCCGATGTTCGGCGTGTCCAGGTCGTTATTCGTCAGCGCAAGCGCCGCGTTTGTCTCGGTGCCTTCATAGATGAACTGGACGTACTTCGGCGCCGGCTGGACACCGAACACCTTGGTGCCCCACCAGTCATCACGCCGCACGTACGTCATCGCCGTTTGCGATGCATCTTGCAGCTTGTATGGACCAGTCCCGACGGGTGGCGAAGCCTTGAACGTCAACGGGTCCTGCCCCTGCCAGACGTGCTTTGGCAGGATCGTAATGCCGCCCCAGATGCCGACGGCCGGAAAAGCCTCACGGATCAGGTGAAAATGGGGATTCGCCATTTTCAGGTTGAACCGCACATTCAGGTTGTCAATCTTCTCAACTGAGGCGACGTTGTTGTTCGTTTCCTCCGCCCAGACCATGCCTGTATTGTTTTTCAGCAGGTCATACGTGAAGACAACGTCGTCGGCAGTAAATGGTTGACCGTCGTTCCACGTCACACCATCGCGGAGCTTGACCGACAAGCTCGTGTAATCCGGGCTGTATTGATAGCTTTCGGCGAGCCAGGGAATGAATTCACCTGTTTCCAGATTGTTATAGAAGAGATATTCGTAGACGATCTGGTGTAAGCCGATTGATCGATCAACCCCTGGCGCGTACAGGTTGAGGTTGGTCGGGTCCTGGATCTGAGTGCTGAGCGCAATCTTGAGCGTAGATGCGCGGTCCAGGTTTGCCTGATCGGCCGGCGCCGCCGAAGCTGGCAAGGTCGTCAAGACCAGAGCGGCCGCTGCCAAGAGCACATACCAGCGCGAAGCTTTCATCCGTTCGTGTCCCCTTTCCTGCTAGATGCCGTGAACATCGAGCGCACGTTGTGTCGCAGTCACCTCCCATTCGTCGTCTCCGGTATCGTCGAGCGCGTCGTCCGCCCACGCGCGCTCAGGGTCGGGCTCTGGGATCGAGTTGATCAACAACTGGGTGTACGGATGGTTCGGATGGTTGACGATCTGATCGGGATCACCTTCCTCGACGACCTGGCCGTGATGCAGCACGACGATTCGATCGCTGATCTGATAGGCCGTCGTCAGGTCGTGCGTGATGTAGATCAACGAGATGCCGAATTCCCGCTTCAACTGGAGCAGGTTTCCCAGAACGGTCGCCCGCAGCGAAGCATCGATCATTGAGACAGGCTCATCAGCAACGATCGCTTTCGGCCGCAGCAGCAACGTGCGGGCGACCATCGTCCTCTGTCGCTGACCCCCGCTCAACTGGTGCGGATACCGACCCAGGGTGTTATCCGGGTCGAGCCCGACAGCGCGCAGGGCCTGCTCGATCATCGTCCGTGCCTCTTCTTTGGAATTGGCCAGCTTGAACTTCCTCAGCGGCGTGGTCAGCACGTGATCGACTTTGTAGAACGAGTTGTAAACGGCGAACGGATCTTGAAAGATCGCTTGGACACTGCGGCGGAACTCGGGCCACTCGTCACCCGAGAGCCGGTGCAGGTCTTTGCCTCTGTACAGCACCCGCCCTGACGTCGGCCGCTCCAGACCAAGGAGAAGCCGCGCCATGGTCGTCTTACCGCTGCCACTCTCGCCCACGACCGCGACGATGGACGGGTTTTCTTCTTCGATCCGCAACGAGAAATCCTGCAGCGCGATTACCCGGCGCTGGCTCATCAGCCCGCCACCGCCGAACGTGCGGCTCACCCGCTCCAGCTCGATCAGCGCGGTCCCGTCGCTCATGTGGTCGCCGCTCCGACGGCCGCAAAGGTGCCCCGATTACGCAAAGATGGCAGGCTCTCCATCAAGAGGCGTGTATACGGATGTTCCGGGCGGCTAAAGATGTCGCGCGTATGTCCAACCTCGATGATGTCGCCGTTGCGCATGACGGCCACGCGCTCCGCAAATTGGGCCATCAAGCCCATGTCATGACCGATCAGGATGACCGATGCGCCGATCTGCTGTTGGACGGACCGCAACGTCTGCATGACGCGCCGCTGGACGACCACGTCCAGCGCACTCGTCGGCTCGTCCGCGACCAGCACACGCGGACGCAGGCTGATCGCGATCGCGATGCAGACGCGCTGCTTCATGCCACCGCTCAGCTGGTGTGGGTACAGGTCAGCGGTTTCGGGCCGCAGCCTGACGGAGGCGAGCAAGCTGTCGACGCGCTCGTTCCACTCGGACTTGCTGACCTTTGACTTTGAGTTTGAGTTTGGGTCTGAGTTTGAGTTTGAGAAAACTCGGTGCGCGCGCATGGCGTCGATCATCTGTGGTCGCACGCGCATCACTGGATTGAGCGAGTTCATGGCGCCCTGGGTCACCAGGGCGATGTCGGCCAGACGCCGCTGCCGCATCTCGTCCTCGGGTAGGCTCAACAGGTCGACGCCGTCGAGCAGCACGCGCCCTCCAGCAATCCGTCCCGGCGGCTTGATCAGTCGCATCAACGCCAGCGCCAGCGTCGACTTGCCCGAGCCCGATTCTCCAATCAGGCCGAGACGCTCGCCTGAGCCCAACTGGAAGTCGACGCCGTTGACTGCCGTGAAAACGCCACGTACGGTCGGAAATTCGACTCTTAGATCAGAAACGTCGAGAATCGGCGCCTTTGCTGGCGGCGCGAACCCCACCCCGTCGCTCTTCCTCTCCGTCGGGGGCTAGTTTAGAGCACTCTGGCCACTGTAGGCATCGGCCGCCGGTGCTACGCTGCAGCGTGTAGGCCGTATGCACGTCCTGGCAATGGTTCTGGCGGGAGGCGAGGGTAAGCGTCTGTTTCCGTTGACCGCCGATCGTGCGAAACCCGCCGTTCCGTTCGGGGGCACGTACCGTCTGATCGATTTCACGCTCTCGAACCTGGTCAACGGCGGCTACTTCAAGATCGTGGTTCTGACCCAGTACAAGAGCCACAGCCTGGATCGTCACATCGCCCAGACCTGGCGCCTGAGCAACATGCTGAACAACTACGTAGCGTCGGTTCCAGCGCAGATGCGGCATGGTCCATACTGGTTTGCCGGCTCTGCTGACGCGATCTATCAAAACCTGAACCTGGTCTATGACGAGCAGCCGGATTACATCCTCGTGTTCGGCGCGGACAACATCTACCGCATGGATCCGCGTCAGATGCTCGAACACCACATTGCCAGCGGCGCCGGATTGACGATCGCGGCGCTGCGCGTGCCCGTATCGCAAGCCAGCGCATTTGGCGTCATCGAACGTGGAGACGCCGGGCGTATCACGGCGTTTCGCGAAAAACCGAGCAATCCCGCTGGGCTACCCGACGCACCCGACTACGTGCTGGCATCAATGGGCAATTACGTGTTCACCACCCGCACACTGCTGGACGCCGTGAGCGAAGACGCGGATGACGAAACCAGTAAGCACGACGTCGGCGGCAGCATTGTTCCGCGTCTCGTGGAACGTGGTGACGCCGCCGTCTACGACTTCACCACCAACGACGTGCCCGGCGCGACCACGGCCGATCGCGGCTACTGGCGAGACGTGGGCGAGCTGGATGCCTATTTCGATTCACACATGGATCTGATCTCGCCCGTGCCCGCATTCAACCTCTACAACAGCGAGTGGCCGATCTACACGTGGCACCGACCATTGCCCCCGGCGAAGCTTGTGATCGACCAGCAGCCAGGTCAAGCGCTGGACTCACTGCTCAGCGCGGGCGTGATCATCGCGGGCGGGTGCGTTCACGATTCGGTCTTGTCGCCCGGCGTGCGGGTCGAACGCGGCGCGGTGGTGGAACGCGCGGTGCTGCTCGAGGGTGCCTACGTGGGTACGGGTGCGATCGTGCGCAACGCGATTCTCGACAAGTACGTGTCGATCGGCCCAGGTGCTCGGGTCGGCGTCGACATCGAGCGTGACCGCGCCCGAGATCGTGCGGTCATTTCCCGCAACGGCGTGGTGGCGATCGGCAAGGGGCAGATCGTCGCCGACTGAGCCTCAGGCGCCAAGCTGCAGTTGCCAGGCAACGTTGGCGCCTTCGATCTCCAACAGCCGCTGCTTGGTGGCGACCCCGCCGGTGGCCGAAAAGCCGCCCAGCTTGCCATTCGCAGCCACGACGCGATGGCACGGCACGACGATCGGAAACGGATTGCGCGCCAGTGCCTGCCCCACTTCGCGGGCCATGCGCGGCTCACCCAAACGCCTCGCAATCTGGCCGTAGGAGAGCGTCTCGCCTGGTCCGATCGTCCGCGCAACGTGGTAGACCCGCTGAGCGAACTCGGGCACACGCTGCATATCGAGCGGCACGTTGGATAGATCGGCCGGTTGTCCCTGTAGCAGCGCGCACATCAGGTCGATCGCCTCGAGCACGAACTCGGGCGGAGCTGTGCTCACCGCATGCGGGAAGCGCCGCCGCACCCGCTGGGCCACCCGCGCCGCGGCGGCTTCAGGTAGCTGGATCCCGAGCACGCCCGCTTCGCTCCACACGACAGCGCCGGTGCCGATCGCCGTCTCGAACGTGCAAAAGCCTTGCGTCATCCCCTCATGAACACCCTGAAGGTCGCGTCGGTTGCGCGCAATTAGCCCATGGCGCCCGCGCGCCGGCGACGCCTGAAGGTCGACGGTTTAGCGATCCCTGTGCAATCGGGCGATTACGAGCTACGATCGGCATAGTAACGACGACTATGGGGGACACTACGCCTCGCAGAACCCCTGCCTCTCGCCAGCGCGGACGCATCGTCACGTCGCAGCCATTTGTGCCGTTACTGATTTGCAACCGCGAGTATGCGGTTCTCTCAACTCGATGTAGGGTAGCGTTCTGGGGGTACATGTATACAGGGCAACGCGCTCAGAACGTGGTTGAGTACGGGCTGCTGATCGCAACCATCGTGCTGGTCATCCTGTTGGCCGTCCCCAGTTTCAGCTCGCAGATTCAGCTCTGGTTTCAGTACCTGGCCACGCGCATCACCACGAGCTGACCCGCGTCGGCGCGGTCCCACTTGCTCTCGAGAGCTCCGTCGGCCTGCTCGAGAGCGTGCCCTCACCTTCGACCAGGCAAGACAAAGCCATTACAAACGCGCGATACACGTTGTGCAAGACGTAGACTTCGTGTGATGCAGGCTGCGTCGAGCGCCTCCGAGACTCCGCTGTACAACACCGCCGCCGTGGTGCAGCGCACGGGTGTGCCGGCCACAACCATACGCGCATGGGAGCGCCGTTACGGCTATCCGCTGCCACGCCGCGATACGGGTGGCCAGCGGCTGTACTCCGAGCGCGAGATCGAGGGCATCCGTTGGCTGGCCGATCAGACCGCCCACGGCGTGGCGATCAGCCGCGCGGTGGCCATGCTGCGGGGCGGCCACGCGGTGCCAGGGCGATCGGAAGCCGCCGCCACGCAGGCCCCACGTTCGTTTGCAAGCGTCCGGTCGGACATGCTGAATGCGCTCCTCGCGCTGGAGCTCGACCGCGCGGAGGCCGTGCTGGCGGAAGCATTTGCGCTGTACTCAGTTGAGGACGTGTGTCTGAATGTGTTCGAGCCGCTCCTGGTCGAGGTGGGCGACCGCTGGAACGCGGGCGAGCTCTCGATTGCCGAGGAGCACTACATCACCGGCTTCGTCCGCGCGCGGCTGTTCGCGTTACTCGACGCCTACCAGCGCGCGGGCGCGGCCGGTCCGCTGGTGCTGCTGGCGTGCGCGCCAGAGGAATGGCACGAGCTCGGCATCTTGCTCGTCTCGGTGTTCCTGGCTCGGCGCGGCGCCGCCGCGCGCTATCTCGGGCCGAACCTGCCACTGGACGCGCTGAAATCGTTGGTGGAGCAGCACCACCCCGCCGTCGTTGCGCTCTCCGCCCAGAGCCGAGAGACAGCCCGCAAGCTGCGCGAGGCCGCGCCGCTGCTGGCCGAGGGCCCACCACCACACCCACAACTGGTCTTCGGCGGACAGGCGTTCAACAACGACCCCGCGCTGCGCGAGGGCATGCAGGCGACGTACGTCGGCCCGAGCGCGGCGGCGGCGGCGCAAGCGATCGCCAGCATGGTCGACCGTTCCAACGGCGCAGCGGGTCCTGGAGTGCGTTCACCCAGGCGCCGGCGCGGATAGACACCGCACTGCCCCCTCAACACCCGCTCAGGGCCCCCACGAGCCCCGCGGCCGTGGGCGCCGGTTGGTCACGCCGCGATACCCAGCGTCTCGCGCAACTGAAACAGCGCCCTGTCCTTCGCCTTGGCTTCGAGCATACAGTCGAACTCGACCTCCGCCGGCGCCAGCGTGAGAAACTGGGCGAACTCGGCCGCGTCCACGTACTCCGCGTGCGCGCCCGGCCGCTGACCTTCCGCCTGGCTCGAGTAATGGATCTTCGGCACGCCGTCACGAGCGTGGTCCCAGGTTGCCGCCGCCCTGCGGATCAGGTCAGGCAGGCCGGCTTCCGCGTCTGGTCCCGCGTACACGAGGTGATGAAACGTGTCCAGGACAACCGGGGTGCCCGCGGCGGCGGAGGCACGCAGCACATCCTCGGCCCCGAACAGGCGCTCGTCGTTTTCGAGCACGAGTCTCGCGCGCACGCCGTTGGGGAGGTCGCGGATAGCCTGGACCCAGCGATTCAGCGCGGCCTCTTTGTCGCCGTACGCCCCGCCGACATGGACGATCACCTTGTGCCGCGTGTCGACCTGGAGCGCGTCGAGCACGCGGGCGTGGAACACCAGGTCCGCGCGCGCGGCATCAAGGATCCGCGCATCTGGTGCGGACAGGACCGTGTACTGGCCCGGATGCATCGAGACGCGCACGTCGTGCTCACGAATGATCCGGCCAATCTCGCGCAGCGGCCCCCGGAACTCCGTCCACCAGGCCAGCGTGTTGACCGGGTGCGAGCCGAACGGGATCAGGTCGCTCGAGATGCGAAAGAGGCGCACCCCATGCTCGACGTTGAAGACGATCACCCGCTTCAGCATGGCGAGGTTGAGCTCGATGAGTCCGCGCAGCCGTTCGGGCGAGGCGTTGCGGAGGATGGTCCCGCGTGGCGAGCCATGCTCCAAGCTGAGGCATACGCACGCGTAGCCCAGGCGGCGCAGCATGTCAGTTGTGCACGCTCCGAGAACCGTTGCGCACCTCTCCAAGCATATGCAAGTGTGCGGGGGTTGTCCATGATCTGTACGCACCTGGAAAAACGGCGGCGCACACCGAACCAAACAAGCCAGGGCGACTTCGCTGGCCGCAAACACGAGCCATACAATTACCGGCTTGGCAATCGTTCAGCTGGGCCGGACAGCATGGCAGCAGCACCGCGCGGATAGGGCGTGACGACCTCTACCGGGCAGTCCTCGAGGACATTCCAGTCGCGTCGCTACCCCGTTCAGCGGTGGCAGACCGAGGACGCCAGACGCCGGATCAGCCCGACGCTTCTCGCTCTCGGCGTGATCTGGTGCTGCGCGATCGTGGTTCTCGGGCGAGGCATCTTCGGCGGCCAGCTGTACTGGGAGGGCGACACACTGACCTACTACCTCCCGGTCCTGCAAACGTACCAGAGCGCGCTCCACGACTGGCAGCTCCCGCTGTGGACTCCGTATATCTATGGAGGCCATCCGCTGCTGGCCGAAGGCGAAGGCGGCATGCTGTACCCCATCAATGCCGTACTGACCAGGCTGTTGCCGGTTGCGCAGACGTACACGTGGCAGATGGTCATCCGCTTTGGACTGGCTGGTACGTTCGCCTTCTGGTTTGGACGCGTGCTTGGTCTACGTCACGCTGGCGCGTTGATGAGCGGTCTGGTCTTCGCATTCGGGAGCTTCATGGTGGCGCAGATGCACCACTCGAACGTGGTGGACACCGCCGTGTGGCTGCCAGCGGTTCTGGCTGGCGTGGAATGCGCGGTGCGAGCGCGAGGGTGGACGTGGGTGCGGTGGATCGTCCTGAGCAGCCTCGCGTTCTTCTGCGCGATGGTGGCCGTCCACGTGGAGGTTGTCCTCATGTGCGCCATGCTGGTGGTGGGCTGGTGCATTCTCCGTGCGGCCCGGCCTCGCATACGGCCAGCCGATCGCGTCGTCGCGCTGGCCACCGCGCCAGCCGTGTTCCTGTCGGGCGCGGCGCTGGCCGCCGTGCAGTGGCTCCCGCTGTTCGAGCTGAGTCAAGTGTCGAATCGCGGCGAAGGTCTGAGCTACGCATCCGCAACGGACTTCGTCTTGAGCCCGCCGGACCTGGTCACGCTCTTGTTCCCCTTTTTCTTTCAGGGTCCGGACAACCACTGGTGGACGTTGTGGCTGCACTGGGAAACGACGCTGTATGTCGGGATCGTGCCACTCGGACTCGTGCTGCTCGGTGTGGTGTTCGTGCGATCGATCGAGACCGGGTGGTTCGTCGTGTGCGGAATCGTGGGGCTGCTCATCGCCCTGGGCGAGAACAGCCCGGTCAGCCTGTTCTGGCTGCTCTGGCATGCTCCAGGACTTTCGTTCCTCCGCGCGCCAGGTCGGTTCAGCCTCTTGTGTGTGCTCGCAGCCGCCATGCTCTCCGGGTACGGGCTCCACTGGCTTGTGGACTCCGCACACAAAAAAACGTCTCTAGAGGTGTGGCTCCGCGTCCGTAGCTTCGGCATATGCATGGTGGGTTTGACGCTCGTGCTCGTGGTGGCCGGGGTGACAGTGCGCGAGTGGGTGGAGACGAATTCAACGCAGGCGCTCGCACTCATCCAACAGCAATACCTGGGCCTGCCACACGACCTGACAAATCCGGTTGATCCGTTACTCGTGTTGCGCGGTTTGACGCTCAGCCTCGATCCAGCGCACGGCCCATCCACCATGACCTTGTTGTTGCTCGGCGCATTCGGGCTTCTGCTTGCCACGTGGTCCACGGCTCCGTCTCGCGTGCACTACGCCACACTGGCGATCGTCGCAATGGTCGTCGTCGACCTGCTTGTGTTCGCGACCGGCTTCCACCAGATCTCTCCTGCCAGCGCGTTGCTCCGTCCAACTGCTGTCGCGCAGTTTCTCGCCAATCAACCCGGAGACTATCGCTACTTTGGAGGCACGAATCCCCCGCCCGGTACGGAGCCCAATCGTTTACTGGGTCTCGGTGTGCCTGAGGCGGATGGTTACAGCTCGTTGACGCTCTCGCGCGTAGCCGACTATCTGAAGCGCGCACGTTCGGGGCCGGCATTACTCCTGGACTTGCTGCACGTGCGATACCTGGGTGCGACCGGACAAGGCTCGTCGCTCCCCACGTTTCAGGAAGTCCAGTATCAGCCCGGTCACCCGATTGTGAGCCTCACCGGCGCGGAGGCCACCCGATCCTTTGACGTCGGAGCGGGCGGTCAGTCGGCGGCCGAGCTCCGGCTCATCGGCTATTTGCTCAATGCCCGCCACATCCCCCAGGGCACGGTCGTAGCGATCGCGCACGTAGAGAGCTCCACCGGTCCCGGCCAGGACGTACCGATACGAGCTGGAGTGGAAATCGCGGATCAGGGCATCGAGCTGCCACTCGCCGCTGCGCCGAACCACCAGCCTGCGCAGGTCGCGCTTGCGGAACCAATTCGTACAGCCGAAGGAGCGGAGTCACGGGTCCTGACGTATTTCGCCGCCATGCCGCTCGACCTCCATCCAGTCGTCTCTCGCGTGACGATCCAGTTCGCGTTGAAGGAAGGCGAAATGGACATTCTGGGGCTCGGGCTGGCCGGCTCCGACGGATCAGTCCATCAGCTCACGTCCGGTGGGAATGGCCAATCCGGCAACGCCGGGTCGTCGAGCGGTCCGATACTGTACACGGACCCGACCGCCACCGTGACCGAAAACACTTCGGTCATGGATCGGGCCTTCCTCGTGTACAGCGCGCGGACAGTGGCGGCGGACTCCAGCGCGCTGGATGCGCTCGTCGCACCGGGTTTCGATCCGCGCGAGTCGGTGCTCCTGGAAGCACCGGTACCGACTGATCTGCCGGGCGTTCGACCGGATGGCGGCTCGGTGACACTGCTCGACCAGAGCAGCGGGTCCGTTCAGATCGACGTCCGCACGCCGCAGCCCGCCATCCTGGTGCTTGCCGATACGAATTATGCCGGCTGGTCTGCAAGCATCAACGGCGCGCCCACGCCGGTTGTCACCGCCGACTATCTGTTCCGCGCGGTCGAGGTGCCAGCCGGTGAGCATACAGTCCAGTTTGTGTTTAGCCCCGCCACGTTCAAGATCGGCGCTGTTATCAGTCTGCTGGCTCTGATGCTGTCGGCGGCCCTGCTCGGCATTCCCGTCCTACGCGCCCGCACCGCGCGTTGAAGCTTGGCCGCCCACGACGCCGCGCTTTACGAAACACCAGTAGTCGCGTCTCGCCGACGCGTGCGCCGTTGGCAGGTGATCGGCTACTCGGTACACTTTGCTGCGTGGGCCCGTCCGGTACCGGGCGCGGACAATCGCCATTGGCCGAGACCACCCCCACGTTTGGCAGGCTGCTGCGGCAGTTCCGCGTGCGGGCCGGGCTGAGTCAGGAAGCGCTGGCCGAGAGCGCCGGGATCAGCGCTTCAGCTATTGCGGCAATCGAGCAAGGGGTACGCCAGCGTCCGCACCCACACACGACGACAGCGCTGGCTGAAGCGCTGGGCCTGGCGGCCGACGAGCGGACCGCGCTGCTGTCGCTGACCACCCCCGCGCGTCCCACGGCTCCAAGCCCGCCCGCGCCCGTCGGCACGCCGGGACTGCCCGTGCCAGCAACGCCACTCATCGGTCGCGAGGAGGAGGTGACCCGAGCACGAGAACTGCTGGACCCGGCCGGTCCCAGCGTGCCACTGCTGACACTGCTCGGCCCGGGTGGTGTGGGCAAGACGCGCCTGGCGATGGCCGTGGCCGAGTCGCTCGCGTCCACTTACGCTGACGGGGTCGTCTTTGTCGACCTGGCGCCGCTGACTGATCACCGTCTGGTGCCGGCCACCGTGGCGCGTGCCGCAGGCGTGCGCGACATCGGGGGACGCAGCGCCCGCGAGCTGCTGGCGGAACACCTGCGTGCACGCCGAGTGCTGCTGGTGCTGGACAACCTGGAGCATCTGCTGGGTTGTGCGCCGTGGCTGTCCGAGCTGCTGACGAACTGTCCCGAGTTGAGGGTGCTGGCCACCAGTCGCACCGCGCTACGCCTGCGCGGCGAGCAGCGGTTTCCGGTCGCTCCGCTGCCCGCGCCCGCTGACGATGCGCGGTTGTCAGAGGCGACGCTGGCCGCCATACCAGCGGTACGCCTGTTCCTGGAGCGGGCGCAGGCGGTGGCCGCTGACTTTGCCCTCGACGCAAGCAACGCCGCCGCGGTCGCCAGCATCTGCCGCCACCTGGATGGCATGCCGCTGGCGATCGAGCTGGCCGCGGCACGTGTCTCGCTGTTGTCCCCGCAAGCGCTACTGGGGCGGCTCGGTCGACGCCTGCCCGTGTTGAAGGGCGGCGCGTCCGATCTACCGGAGCGACAGCAGGCCCTCCAAACGACACTCGCCTGGAGCTACAACCTGCTCGAGCCAACCGCCCAGGTGCTGTTCCGTCGTCTGGCGGTTTTCGCCGGTGGCTGGACGCTGCAGGCGGCCGAAGCCGTGTGCGCCGACGCCATGTTGCCGGCCGACGAGGTGCTCGATCGACTGGAGCAGCTGATCGACAGCAGTCTCATTCACGTGCGGCGGCCGGACGGGACACATGGTCAGCCCCGCTTCGGAATGCTGGAGACCGTACGGGAGTACGCCAGCGAGCAACTGGCCCTCAGTGGTGAGTTCGACCGCATCGGGGCCGAGCATGCGCACTTCTATTCACGCCTCGCCGAGCCCTCAGGTGCCGCTACGCAGGACTGGCCGCGGATCTGGGCGGAGTTGCCTGAGCTGACCCACCAGGCGCTCGATCTGCTTGAAGCCGAGCTCGACAACCTCAACGCTGCACTCGCGTGGTGGCTCACCCATTGCCAGCCGGCGGAGGGCCTGCGCCTGGCGGTTGCGTTGAACTCGCTGTGGTCGCGTCTCGGGCAATATGCTGTCGCGCGCCGCGGGTTGGACTCTATGCTCGACCTGGCCAGTCGGACGGCGCCGCCATCCGCGTTGCGGGCCGAGCGGGCGGTCGCGCTCACCGAGGCCGGATCGCTGGCCAGTCATCAGGGTGACAACGAGCAGGCGCGCACGTTCCACCGACAAAGTGTCGAGCTCTGGCGCGAGCTGGACCAGCTCGCGAGTCTGTCGATCGCCCTGGCCAACCTTGGCCTGGCGGAGTGGGTGGCCGGTCACGCGGACCAGGCGACCGCATTGCTGGAGGAAGCGCTCCGCGGTAGCCGAGCGGCCAACTTGCCCCACACGGTCGCGGTCAGTCTGCGCAACCTCGGAATGATCGCTCGCTCGCAGGGCCAGTACGCGCGCGCCGAGGCGCTGTTCAGCGAGGCCGCGGCTCAAAGCTTGCCCGCGGGCTGGTATCACGGCTACTCGTTGGCTCGGTCCCTCTCGTGCCTCGGACGGGTCGCCTACCTGCAGCACGACGTACCGCGGGCCAGGGCGCTGTTCCAGCAGACGTTCGAAGTGATCCGCGAGTTTCGTCTCACCGGCCAGGCGCTCGCGGACTGCCTGGACTGGCAGGCCGCCCTGGAGACCACGGAGGGCGATGTCGCTCGCGCGGTCCGCCTGTACGGCGCGGCGGACCACCACTGGCGGGCGAGTGGCGCCCATCGGTACGCGCCGGATGAGGACGCCTACCAGCGGGATCTGGCCACCGTGCGGGCTGCATTGGACGAGCAGGACTTCGCGACGGGCTGGGCCGAGGGCGAAGCAATGCCGCCCGAGCACGCCATCGCCTACGCGCTGCGGGAGGTCGCGCCAGCGGCGTCGTCCTGATTAACCCCGTGCTCTGGGCAGGTCGACGAGCTCGAACTGAGCGACTCTGGCGAGTCGGATACCAGATACCAGGCACCTGACGGGAACCCGGCAGGACTGAGCCCGTCAACCTACCGTCCTCAGCAACTTACTTGTGTGGGTGCCA
>JAFAPL010000640.1 GCA_019247135.1 Chloroflexota bacterium
CAGATGCGGGTTGCAGGCTGATGCGCGCGCCGTCCCGCCTCACCTGCGCGCCCATTGCGCTCAGCATCCGCTCGGTGTGGTCGCGCGTCGTGGCCGGCTCGACGACCGTCGTTGCTTCCTCGGCGAATAGTCCCGCCAGCAGTAAGCACGACTTCACCTGGGCGCTCGCGAGCGCGAGCCGGTGCTCGACTCCGCGCAGCCCCGCGTGCGCACGAACGACCAGTGGCGGAAGCCGGCCACCATCGCGGCCGTCGATCGCTGCGCCAGCCTGGCGCAAGGGGTCCACGATGCGAGCCATCGGGCGCCCGCGCAGTGATCGGTCGCCGCTCAGCACCGCGAACATCCGCGAGCCCGCGAGCACGCCTGTCAGAAGCCGCATCGACGTGCCCGAGTTGCCGCAGTCCAGGACGTCCTCAGGTTCCCGCAGGCCGCGCAATCCGACGCCGCCGACGACCACACGCTGGCCATCGTGCGCAACTGGCACGCGAAGCGCTCGCAAGCACGCCAGCGTCGATGCGCAATTGGCACCTCCCGAAAAATTGCTGATGTGCGCGCGCCCGGTCGCCAGAGCGTTGAACAACGCGGCGCGGTGCGAGATCGACTTGTCCCCAGGCACGCGCACAGCTCCACGGACTCGGCGTGCCCGTGCGACCGAACGGGCGTCAGAAGCAGCGCTTGGCGCGCTCGCTGTCATGCCAACTGCATTTCGCGTTTCTGCTCAACCGGCGCTGCCATGGGGCGATCGACGGCCGCCAGAACTCCTGACAGCGTCTGCATGAGGGCATGAAACCCTTCCAGCGTCAGCGATTGGGGTCCGTCCGACAGCGCTGAGTCAGGCTCCGGGTGTACCTCGATGAGCAACCCGTCCGCGCCCGCGGCGGCCGCCGCCAGGGCCATCGGCTGCACCAGATAGCGGTGTCCCGTCCCATGGCTGGGGTCGGCAATGATCGGCAGGTGGCTGATGCGTTTGACCAGCGGGATCGCGCTCAGGTCCAGCGTGTTGCGGGTTGCCGTCTCGAAGGTACGAATCCCGCGCTCGCACAGGATCACGTTCGGGTTGCCCGCGTGCATGATGTACTCGGCCGCCATCAGCCACTCCTCGATCGTGGCCGAAAGACCGCGCTTGAGCATGCAGGGCATGCCAGTGCGGCCGACCTCTTTCAGCAGCGGAAAGTTCTGCATGTTGCGGGCGCCAATCTGCAGGATGTCCGCGGTGCCTGCCACGCGATCGACCTGGCCCGGTTCCATCACCTCGGTGATGATCGGCAGACCGGTCAATTCGCGGCCCTCGTCCAGCAGATCGAGCCCATCAGCTCCCAGACCCTGAAACGCGTACGGCGAGGTTCGCGGCTTGAAGGCGCCGCCTCTGAGAAAACTTGCGCCCGAGGCGGCGACGCTCTCGGCCGTTCGCAGCAGCTGTTGGCGACTTTCAACAGAGCATGGCCCCGCCATGACGACGAACTCGCGACCGCCCACGCGCGTTCCGCGGACATTCACCACCGTGTCGAGGGGCTTGAAGTCGCGACTGGCAAGCTTGTACGGGCGTGTGATGCGCGTGACCCGGTCCACGCCCGGCAGGACTTCGAGGGTCTCGAGCAGGTCATCCGGGAAGCCTGTCCCGATCACCCCGATCACGGTGCGTTGTTCGCCTTCTGAAATCTGTGCTTTGAGGTTGTGGAGGCGCAGCACCTCAACGACGTGCTCGACCTCTTCGCGCGTGGCGCTCGGCTGCATGACGGCGATCATGTGCGTGTTTTGGCTGAACCTCCGTGCGGAGTTTTTTGGAGAAACAAAAGAGCGGTCCGTTGGGACCGCTCCGGGATGGCATGACGAGATTCCGCGGTTGCTAGCGCAGCAACCCCGTCATGCCACCCCTAAACGAATACGAGTAGGCCTGCGGCCTCGTCATCGCGGGCGAGTATGAGGCACGCCGCTCTCGCGTGTCAATCTGCGGCGGACGTGCACGTAGAATCGGCCGCGATGCCCGTCAAGGTGCTGACGGTCTTCGGCACCCGACCCGAAGCTGTGAAGCTGGGACCGGTCGTTCGGGAGCTTGCCAGCCGCGGCTCGAGCTTCGCCAGCCGCGTATGCGTGACCGCGCAGCACAGGGACATGCTCGACCAGGTGCTGCGAGTTTTCGACATCCAGCCCGACTACGACCTGGACGTCATGCGCGACAACCAGACCCCGACGCAGGTCGCTTCCGCGGTCCTCGCTGGCCTCGAACCCATCCTGAGCGACGAGCGACCTGACTGGGTGCTGGTTCAGGGTGACACGACGACCGTGGCGGCCGCAGCCATGGCTGCGTTCTACGCGCGGGCACGCGTGGGGCACGTCGAGGCTGGCTTGCGGACCAACGATCGCTGGCAGCCATTTCCCGAGGAGATCAACCGTCGCATTGCTGGCGTGGTCGCCGACCTGCACTTCGCGCCAACCGCGGCTGCTCGAGACAACTTGTTACGCGAGAACGTCCCACCCGAGCGGATCCTGGTGACGGGCAATCCGGGCATCGATGCCCTGCGCTGGATCGCCACGCGGCCCGACGACGCGCAATTGCGACCACTCTTGCCTGACCAGTCCCAACGCCTGGTGGTTGTAACGGCGCACCGTCGGGAAAACTTCGGCGAGCCACTCGAGAGCATCTGCATGGCTCTACGCGACCTTGCGAACGACTATGCAGGGTCCGTTCGCATCGTCTATCCC
>JAFAPL010000641.1 GCA_019247135.1 Chloroflexota bacterium
TTTTGCATTGTGCGGTGATCCACTGGTCATCGGCCGTGCGGTAGGCCAGGTCGAGCTGCCCTGATTGCAGGCCTAGTTGACGGCTGCTGAGGTCCGGCATGTAGCGGATCTCAACACCATCCAGCAATGGCCTGCCACGAAAGTGGCGATCGTTGGCGACGAACTCGACGCGGTCCTTCGAGACGTACGCCCGGAGCTGGAGTGGGCCGGTGCCCGCGGGGTGGGTCTTCAAGCCGTCGAGCCCCAGCTTCTCGGCAGACTGGCTACACAGGATGAAACCGCCCGAATAGGTGGCCACCTTCGGGCAGAACAGTGACTTGGACTCAGGCGCATCGAGCACGATGGTTACCGTTGACGAGTCCGGAGCTTCGACCTGAAAGCCGGCGTAGTCGCTGGCGAATGCGGAACGGTCTTTGTCTGCCGCTTTCTGGAGTGAGTAGACGACCTCCGCGCTGGTCAGCTCATACGCGGAGTCGCCATCGGACGATTGGCACATGAAGCCGTGACGCAGATCAAAAGTCCACTGCTGCTTGCCGCCGACCATCTGGGGCTCAGGCAGGCTGGCCGCAAGGTCTGGTTCGAACGATCGCGAATCGCCGGGCGCATAGCGCACAAGTGCGTTGTAGACCATATCGACGACCGCTCGATCTGGCGTCGTACTGGCGAAGTCCGGGTCGAGGGTCCCGAGGTCAGAAGCCTCCTGCCCCATCCGCAAGATGCCGCCCGATCCTGGTGTTGCCTGGCCGTGCGACGGCGTCGGGGCAGCCGGCGCACATGCCGCCACAGCCAACGCGAGCGCCGCGAACGGAGCACCCAGCCGGAGCTTCTTGAAACGAAAATGCCGCATGCGAACACCCTACGCACTCGGAAGCGGCGATTCGTCCGTGTCTCACTGAGCCGGAGTACGGGTTCATATGGGTCGGGTGCGAGTTCGGCGGAAATCCAACCCAGAGCCCGCGCCCTACGCATCGCGCGAGCGTCAGTCGAAGGCGGAGTAGTTGCGACTGTTGGAGCCGCGTTGGGTTGGTAGCTGGACTCCGTGAATCACGGAGGCTGGACAGGACCTTCCTCTGCTGGGTTCAAGCACATGATCTTCGAAACAAAGGAGACGAGACTGAGCGGGTCCTATCTGCAGTACGATCGGTCAACTCCGTCGGCCTTTTGGTCATGGCGCACGGCTATCACAGGCCCGACACTGCTCCCGCAAGAAACAGGCGCCTGCCAGGAAGGAGCGAATATTGGCATGATGCCGTCGGAGATCATTGCGAAATTCCGGATGGAGGAGTTGTGGCAAGAGGCAAGACAGGCACAACTATTGCATCAGGTGCCACGACCACCATCGCGGCTTGGCATGCGGGTGAGAAATTTGCTCCGCAAGCTTACGGTCCCCAGCGTGGCTATTAACGATGGCTTGGGAAACGAACTGCTGTGGCCGCGCCTCAGCGATTACCCATATGGTCCTCGACGACAGAAATAGTCAGCACCGCGCTGTGTGGCAAGATGGCGTGGGGCGAATGCGCAACGCGGCTGATCCGGGTTGTACGGTTGCTCACGCAGCGCTCGTTCGCCACCGAGCGGGAGGTTTTCCTATCGCGCGCTTGAACGCCCGGTTGAAGGCGGCCTCTGACTCGTAGCCCACGCGATAGGCCACGGCCGCCACCCCGAGCGTCGTTTTCTGCAGCAACTCGGCGGCCAACTGGAGACGCCATTCCGCCAGATACTGCATCGGGGCACGCCCGACTAGCCGGGTGAACCGCGCGTTGAGCGTCGAGCGTGAGCAGGCTGAGCGGCGGGCAAGCTCGTCGAGGGTCCAGGCTCGCGCGGGTTCGTTGTGTAGCTCGGTCAAAGCACGCCCGGCGATCGGGTCATGCAGCGCCGCCAGCCACCCAGTGAGTTCCGGGGGCCCGCTCTGCATGTAGAGACGAAGGACCTCGAGGAACAGCAGCTCGGGCAGACGCAACGCCAGGCTAGCCCTGGCTGATGAAAGACCAGACGCGTCGAGCGCGTACTCGATGCTAGCGTTCACCCAGTCCGCGGCTGGTCCAGTTGGCGGTCTGACCGTAAACACAGGGGGAAGGGCATTCACGACTGGCTCAAAAATGGGCGCGTCGCACTCGAGGTATCCGCACACCACGCTGGTCCGGCCGCCACCACCCCCATGGCGAATCACCGGCAACTCCTGCCACGGCGGAGCAGGTAGTAGGGACGAGATTGGCACCGGTGGCGGATGCTCCGCGACGCCCATGGCGTGCTTGTCGGCATATGGGAGCACCAGAACATCGCCCTGCTGCGCTTCCACGTAGTCACCGCGCCTCAGGCGGATCCAACAGCTGCCTTCGGCAATGATATGGAACAACACCAGTCGCCTGGCTTTGGATCGCAGCAGCTCCATCAGCTCGTTGGCGGATGGTGATTCACACGCCCACGGCGCAGTGTACTCAGCACGCAGAAAGATCGCGCCTGCCAGGTGGATCCTGGACAGGACGTCGTTCATGACATGCAGCGCTGCGGCGCGTTCCCCAGGTGCAGGTCGATCAGTCAACTCGTTCGGGATTTCGATCATGGCGCACGACCCTCTCGCGGCCTACAGTGCCCTTGCCGGCTAACGTACTCTCGGAGGCAACGCCGAGCATAGGCTGCCCAATGGCCGCGGCGCATGCGTAAAAACTACCCATCCGGGCGTGCTCGACTACGTATCTTGCGGACGCCGCGTCAGTCGTCCGCGAGCAACCCGTGTTGCCGTGCGTAAGCGGTCGCGAGCCGTCTGCTGGACACGCCGAGCTTGGCATAGATGTTGGCGACGTGGCGTTCAACGGTGCGAATGCTCAGCACCAGTTCCTGGGCGACGTCGCGGTTCGTGTACTGGCGGGCGATCAGCATCAGCACCTCTCGTTCGCGGGGCGTCAAGACCTCGGCGGCGTGTGCCCGGCCTCTGGTGGACATCGATGTCGCGTGGCCAGTTGGCATCAATGCGCCGCGCGCCACCGACGGCGGCAGCTCCCGGCCCAGCGCTCCCCGCCAGTAGCCAACCAGGGCCGCCCGGCCGACTTCGGCCAGCAGGCGCGCGGGCAGCGGGCGCTGCTGCAGGCGCAGCGCTGCGACAGCGTACCAGGCCAGCTGCCCGCCCTGGGCGAGCTGTGCCGCTGCCTGCTCCAGGTAGGCGAGACCCGTGGTCCGGTCACCGTGACGCAGGGCCACGTCTCCCAGGCC
>JAFAPL010000649.1 GCA_019247135.1 Chloroflexota bacterium
GATTGAGGACGCGGCAATCGAACGCATTCTGGCAATAACAGCAGGCCACCCGCACGACACGCAGGAGCTGGCGCACTTCGTATGGGATCGTGGTGTTCGGCTTGGTAAGCTAGTCACTTCCAGCGACGTCGAAGTTGCGCTCCTCGACGTGGTGCAGGCCGAAGACGCCCACTACACGACTCTTTGGGACTCGTTGTCCCGCGCCCAACGGGCCGTTGTGCAAGCGCTCGTAGTGGAGCCAACGACCTCGCCCTTCAGCGAGGCGTTCCGCTAGCGTCACCAGCTCGGCAGCGCTGCCACGGTCCAACGCGCATTGCAGGCCGTGTTGGAGCGCGATATTGCCGACGGTTCATCCATTCACGGGTACCGGATTCCTGACGTGTACCTGCGTTCCTGGATCGCCACAACGCTGTGAGCAGATCCTCGCCGGACGCCAAAAAGAGACTCCCACGCGCACTCCACTCAGTCGGCGGACTTGGAAACAACACCTCATGCCCCGCGCGGGCGATGTCATGCGTGTGGCGCTGCCAGCGGTAATGCACCACCAGTGAGACGATCGACGCAATCGCGCCAATACTCACAGAGACCGCGAGCGATGCGCCAAACGCGGTCGCCACCATTGCCACGCAGCTCCCACCCACGATCGCATTGACGCAGGCGATCATCGTGCCCAACGTGAACAGGAGTTGCCAACGCGACGGACGGTCGATGCCCATATTGGCCAGCACGCCGAGCGGATCGTCGTGGCCGCCGAGCATCAGGTACCGCGAATCGTCACCTGCCACACGTCGGTAGTAGTTGCGGATGCGATTGATTGCGCGACCGTACAGCAGGTCCTCGATCGAGCTTGCGATCAACCTTGCAAACGTGAAAACGCCGAGTATGTACAACGTCGGAAGCACAATCAGGGCGAAAACGGTGAAGGCGTCGGTGCGCTGGCCGCTCTGACCGAAGAAGCCCAGCGCCACGAGGCCGCTCGAGACCCCGCCCACATACAGCGCCGCACGCGCCGAGCTTTCGCTGATCGTCGAGCCGCGCGCACCTTGGAGGGTGAAATGCTCGGTCGTGAGCACGGTCAGCAGCGCTTGCGGATCGGGCGTGGCACTTGTCTCTGTTTCAGCCGCTGATGTCATGCTGAGGCACGTTCGACCATCCCGACCATCAGGAGCAAGAGCACACGCCGGCAAGCTCGCCGGCGGCACCAACACGACAGCTTGCGGCGGCACGCATGAAACAATTGCCTCGAGCACGTGTGACCGACGAGATCCCGCTTGTGGGCGACAGATCAACCCCTGGCGTCGTCCGCGTCGGAAGCACCGTCCGCCGACCGCTCAAGCCGGACTCCGACTTCATCCACGAGTTGCTCAACCACTTCGAGCAGCACGGCTTCGACGGCGCGCCACGCTATCTCGGTATCGACGATCGCGGCCGCGCGACTCTGTCGTTCATCGAGGGTTTCGCGCCGCCCCACAACGGGTACACGCTCACCGAAAACGCCGTCGCGGCGGGAGCAAAGCTCGTACGCGCGGTGCACGACCTGACCGCCGGTACCCGCTTCGCAGCCGGTGGCGAGGTTGCCTGCCACCCCAACCTGTCACAGCCGAATTTCGTCTTTCGCCAGATGGAGCCGGTCGCCATCATCGACTGGGATGGCACGCAACCCGGCACGCGGCTCGGCAACTTCGCTGAGTTCCTCTGGGCCTTTGTGCATCCGGCGGTGTATGGCGAGCGCGAGCCCGCCGCGCGCATGCTACGCGTGGCATGCGGCGCGTATGGCTGGCAAGGTAGCGGCCTGGTGGAGGCAATGCTCGAGACGGTTCCACGGTTTCTCGTGATCGTGCAAGGCGATCCCGGCGCCGAGCAGTGGGGCATGAACGAGCTCGAGTACATGCAGCGGAACGCGGATCTCTTTCGCGGCTATCTCGAATGACAAAGACAAACTAACCCTGAGGCGACCCCAGCTGTATGTCCTGTGCTGCAGCAGGCGCGCGGCACCGGCTGCGGCACCGCGACACTGCATGCGCACGACACCGTCGGTGGACGGAGCACGTTCGTGATCAGTGTGGAGCACCAGCGGAGCGACACGTGTTTCGGCATGACGCCCGCCAGTTGGACCGATACGCTGTGGATCGGGTGCCACCGTCCTCCCCAGCCAAACCCAGCTCAAGGACGCAATCGCTCGCGC
>JAFAPL010000656.1 GCA_019247135.1 Chloroflexota bacterium
GCGCGCGCCGACACGCTGCGCAGCAGGTCCCATGTCGACGTCAATACGAATCGCGGCGAATACGCATATCGGAGTCGACCGTTTTCGCGTAGGTGCCACGTCTCCGCTAGCTGGTCGGCCTCGCGCAGCGCGGCGGGCGTCGTCTGAATCAGGCCGGGCGGGACGTCGTCGCCGGCGTCCATCAACGCGTTACCACCCGTGTAACGGATCCCGCACTCGCCGGCCGCTTCGAAGAGAGCATGCGTGTGGTGCACGGTGCCCATGTCGAGGACAGCCGTCGTGCCTCCGAGCAACAGCTCTGCGATTCCGAGTCGAGCCGATGCCCACAACGAATCCGCGTCGTGCGCTGCCTCGAGCGGCCAGATGCGCTGGCGCAACCAGCTCAGCAGGGGCAGCTCCTCGGCGAGGCCACGGAACAGGGTCTGGCACAGGTGCAGGTGCGCCTGGACGAGTCCAGGCACGACGACTCGGCCCGTCGCGTCGATCGTCTGGCGCGCGGCGATCGTCTGCCCAGGCTCGACCACGTCGAGGATGCGGCCATCGGCAGCGACCAGCACGTCTTGCTGGACGATCGTGCGCCGCGGGTCCATCGTCACGAGCGTGCCGCCGACAATCGCCAGGTCTGCTCGCGCTGGTGTCGGGCCGCCTCGACTAGCTGCCTCGGTACGTCGTGCAGGCATACGCCGACAGAAGCAGCGGGACGTGATAGTGGCGATCGTCGTGCATAGCGACCTCCAGGCTGACGCGCTGCAGGAACGGAGCCGCGCGCCCCTGGCTGTTCAGGTACGTCGCGATGTCGAACGTCAGCAGGTACGTCCCTGGCTGGAGTGAGTTCGCAAGCTGAGCGATGCGGCCGTCGTCGTCAGTGGTTGCCGAGGCAAGCGCCTTCGTCGCGCGCGAGAGCGTCACGACGAGGCCGGAGGCGGGCAGGCCACGCTCAATGTCGAGCACGTGAGTTGAGACGGTAATCATGGACAGACTCGAAGCCCGTACCCGCATGCGACGAGCGAACGGCCTTCCCTCGACACGACCGTCCCCCGCACCACCGTCGCAACCACGGCCCCGTGCAATGCACGCCCAGTGAACGGATTCAGCGGCCAGCGCGTGCGCAGGTCGCGTTCGTCGACGGTCCACGTCCGATCGAGATCGACCAGCGTGAAGTCGGCGTCCGCGCCTGGCTGCAGGCTGCCCTTGCGCGGGAACAGGCCGAGTCGACGCGCCGGAGCCGCGCACAACAGCCGCACGAGCGCGCGGAGAGGGACGCCGCGCACGTGCACAGCTTCGTCAAGCAAGACGGGCAGCATCGTCTGCACGCCCGCGAGGCCGCCCCAGGCGGACCAGATGTCAGGTGTGTGTTTCATATCGGGTGGGCACGGCGAGTGATCGGACGCGATCAGGTCGATGCTGCCATCCAGCAGAGCGCCCCACAGGTCTTCCACCACCTCGCGCGGCCGTAACGGCGGGGCGCATTTCCCGAATCCCCCAAGGCGTTCCAGGTCCGACTGGTCGAGCACGAGATAGTGTGGACACGTCTCGCAGGTGACATCCGCGCCTGAGGCGCGTGCGTTGGCGATGGCGCGCGCTGCTGAAGCTGTACTGATGTGCACGAAGTGGACTCGGGCGCCAGTCGCGGCCACGCCGTCGAGGGCGCGCTCGACGGCCTTGACCTCCGTGTCGCCGGGTCGCGAGAGTGCCCAGTCGACGGCCGCGCGCCGGCCGGCCGCACGCATCAGGTCCGCGCCACGGCCGGTTGCCGTCGCATCCTCCGCGTGCAGCGCAAGTAACAGCCCCAGATCGGCGCACAGTTGCATCGTTTCGAGCAGACTGAACTCATCCAGGGGCGGGTACTCGGCCAGGCCGCTGTCGCACATGAAGCCTTTCACCCCGATGACACCACTGCGTTGGAGATCGGCCAGGTGGTGAATCGAGCCCGGCACGACGCCACCCCACAGGGCATAGTCGACGAGTGCGCTCCGCTGAACGGCTGATTGCTTGATCGCCAGAGCGCGCGCGTCGAGCGTCGGCGGGTGCGAGTTGAGCGGCATATCGCACACGGTGGTCACACCGCCCGCGGCGGCGGCCGTTGTGCCGGTGTGGAAGCCTTCCCAGTCGGTGCGGCCCGGCTCGTTGAAATGGACGTGCGCGTCGACCACCCCGGGCAGCACGTGCAGCCCGGTGGCATCCAGGACGTCGTCGGCGGGCGGGGCTGTACCTGGCGTGACGACGGCGTCGATGCGCCCGTCGTCGACCAGGATGTCTCGCGGCGCGAGCGTGTGTTCGTCGACGACCAGGCCGCGCGCCACCAGCAGCGTGCTCACCGTGCGCCTGCGACAACAGATTGCAGCGCGCCAAGCAGCCGCCTTGCTTGCGGCACGCAGGCATTCGCGCCGACGAGCCCGAGGCGCACACTCTGGCCAATCGGCCTGGCAACCTCCACGCCAAAGTCCTCACGCAACCGTCGGCGTGCATCGGAGGCATCGATGCCGAGATCAACAACAAAGGTTGGCGGTTCGGCGCGGTACTTCACGTTCAACGCGTCCAACCCGGACGCGAGTACGTTGAACGCACGCTGGTGCCGAGCCCAGCGAGTCTCGAGCGTTTCCTCGAGTAGCAGTCTCAGGGCTTCGCGCAGTCCGTAGATCAGACTGGTCGGCGCGGTGTGATGATTGAGTCGCTCGGGGCTCCAGTACGCCTGCAGCTGCAGCAGGTCGAGGTAGCTGGAGGACGGCGGCACGGAGCGCGATCGCATCCGGGCTTCTACGGCATCCGAGTACGTGATCAGACACAGCCCGGCCGGGCCGCCGAGAGCGTGGTCCGTACCGGCGATGCAAACATCGACGTTCCAGTCATCGACGCGGATCTCGCGGGCGCCGAGCGCTTCGGTCGCATCGACAACGAGCAGTTCGCCGCGGCCATGGCAGTGCGCTGCCAGTGCGCGCAGGTCGGCGACACCGGTCCCCGAGGCGACCTGGACTGGTGTCTTGTCAGGCAGGCTATTCAGGACGGCGGCGAGCCCGGCGTGGCGAGGCGCGGAAACGGCGAAGCACGCGCGGTTACGGGTCAGAAAAGTCTGGCGGGCGAGTTGCATGACCTCGTCCATGACCTGGGTGAAGGCCGGATCGAATTGACCGATAACGGGCAGCGTCATCGCGCGCAGCACACGACGGTCGGGTGTTGTCGGGCCGCCGCCCGCCACGAGCATGTCGACCGAACATGGTACGGTCGCCTGTCGCGAGGCAGGGCGCGCCACCTGATGACAGTTTGCGGTAGCAACCTCGGCGTGCGCGGCGGCGACACGTCGCCGTCGCAAGCTCGGTGTGCGCCGGAACCAACACTTCGCCTGCGGCGTCCGTCTTTTCGCTTGCTATGAGCTCGATCGTTCCACACGAGATCCGCCACGTGGCCATGCTCGACCTCACCGGAGCAGGCGCAGCCGAGATGCTCGAAGGCGTAACCCGCATCGTCAACGTCGCCACGATCCTCATCCCTGAGAGCCTGCTGCCACGTCTGAGCAGCATTCCCATGGAAAACGTCGCGACCGTGGTGCCCGTACCGCAGGGCAGCCGCGTGCGTGTGCTCAGCGGCCAGATGGTGCTGAGCGGCGAAGCTCTCGAGAATGCCGACGGCAAGCAGGACGAGGTTCTGGTGGTCGCTGGTCAACTCGTCGTGACCTCCCCCGTGAAGCGCGTGGGCTACCACCAGTTGATCGCCATGGGCCAGGTACTGGCGCCCACGGGCAGCGAGACCGGTCTGGGCGCCGGGCTGACGCGCATGAGCGGCCAGGTTCACTACTACCCCTATCGTGAAGGCGGAAGCGTACGTGTGCTCACCGGCCCGACCCGCATGAGCGCTGCCGAGCTCGCAAACCCGACCGGCGAACCGACAGATGTCTTGCTGTCGGTCGGACCGCTCATCATTCAGGACATCCCCGAGCGCGTCGGCTTCGATCGAATCGTGACCGTCGGGCAGGTGCTCGCGCCCGTCGGCAGTGAGGCCGTACTGGCGGGACGTATCGCCGGAGCGCCCGGCGAGGTCTTCTATTACTCCGCGCCACCGCGCGTGTTCGATGGCAAGGAGACGTTTTACGGGGCTTTCTTTGAACTCCTCGACGAGCCGATCACGCTCGTGCTGGACGGCAAGTTCTCGTTCGACGAGGACGTCTCGCCACAAGTGCTCAAAGAAAAGGTCGCGGCGATCGTGTTCGACGGCAAGCTGATCGCGCCGCGGCGTCTTGTACCCGTCCTCCAACTGCTGGCGGTCGCGCGCGACGGAAAGATTCTCGCCGATGATGCTGCCGTCGACTGACCGATGCCTCAGCGCGATCGAGAACGTCGCTTCGATGCGCTCTATGCGGAACATCAGCACACCCTGTTCGCCTTCCTGTTGGGCCGAACTGGCGATCGAGAGCTGGCGCTCGACCTCCTGCAGGAAGTCTTCACCCGCGTGTGGCGCAGCCTCGACAGCATCGAGGCGCTTGCGCCTGAGAAACGTGCGGCCTGGCTGTTCAGCGTGGCGCGGAATCTCGTTATCGACGACTACCGCGCGCGAGCAAGCCGCGCGCGAACGCAGGCCGCGCTCGATTCTCCGCGACAGTGGGCCGAAGCGCCCGAGGACACGGCCGTCCACGCTGATCAACTCCAGCTGCTCGACAGGGCGATCGCCGACTTGCCAGAGGAGCTCCGCGTCGTGTTCGTGTTGAGCGCTGTCGGCCAGCGAAACAGCAGCGAGATCAGCGAAATCCTCGGCCGCCCGCCAGGGACGGTCCGCTACCAGCTCTCCGAAGCGCGTCGTCGCCTCGCAACGCAGCTCGGTGTGCGCGAAGCGGTGAAGGCGTCATGACGCTCGACGAGCTCGTCCGGCGCTGGTCGGCACAACAGCAGTTGACGGATGCTGAGGCACTGAGCGTACGCAAAGCAATTCTGCCGACCGATTCGGAGCTCGAGGGCGAATGGCTCTGGGACCTCCTCACGCCGGTGACGAGCCTGCTCGACGGACCGCGGTCCTTGAGCGAGATGCTCGGGCGTGCTTACGGCGTGTAGCGCTGAACGCGGTCGTTATCGGCGTCGACGACGATCATGCCGCCGTCTGGTTCGATGATGATCCCTTCGGGCCGCCGAAACTGTCCAGGCTCGCCACCGCGCCCGCCCCACTCGGCGAGCGGAAAGCCCGTCGGCGACAGTTTTTGAATCCGATGGTTGAAGCTGTCGGCGACATAGATGTTGCCGTGCGCGTCCAGAACAACTGAACGCGGGTTGTTGAACTGGCCCACGCTGGCGCCGAAGCCGCCCCACACGGCGAGCGGCTCGCCAGTCGGAGTCGGCGTCGCAGTCGGAGTTGGAGTTGGAGCTGGGGTCGGAGAAAACTTCTGGACGCGGTTGTTCCAGTGGTCCGCGACGTATATCGCACCCTCGGCATCGACCGCGATGCCGTATGGCTGACGGAACTCGCCGGGTCGATCGCCGGTGTGACCCCATACGCTGATGACCTGGGCCGTGGCCGACAGCTTCTGAACACGGTCATTGCCCGTGTCGGCGACGTAGACGTTGTCCTCGCGATCCACCGCCAGTCCACGTGGTCCGTTGAACTCGCCTGGCCCCTGCCCGGGCGAGCCCCAGACCTGGAGCGGGACGCCGGAGGCAGATAGCTCCTGAATGCGGCTGTTGCCGGTGTCGGCCACGTACAGATTGCCCAGGCCGTCTACCGCGATTGCGGTTGGACGCCCAAACTGGCCGGGGCCGGAGCCGGGCATGCCGAAGGTTCGGAGCTGCTTGCCGTCGGGATCGAGTTTCGCGATGCGATCGCTTGCGGCGTCCACGACGTACAGGTTGCCGTCGCGGTCCTCGGCGGCGCCGACGGGACTCAGGAAGTCGGGTGTGTCGAGGACGCGCCACTGGCCGGTCGCAGTGTGCGCGGCTTCGGGGTGCGGCGCCACGATGGC
>JAFAPL010000661.1 GCA_019247135.1 Chloroflexota bacterium
CGAAAGCCTTGCGGCAGCAGCTTTCAGGAACGACGCTGACGAGTGTTGCCCAGCAGAAAGGGATCGACCCTGCGACCGTAGCAAATGCCATCAAGGCCAACCTGAACGGTCAGGTTGACGCGCAAGTGGGCTCTGGGAAACTGAGCGCGAGCCGCGCGGTGACACTGAAGCAGCAGCTGTCGGCAAGAGTCGACGCACTCATGAGTCGTCAATTCAAGGCGGCTAAATCGCACAGCGGCTAAACAAGCGGGTGGTCGACGGTCGACCCGCCTGCCGGCTAGCGCTCTCCCAAAGAGGCCGCTGACGACCACCGACGAAACGGTACGACGTGGACCAGATACCGCACGCCAGCATTCGAGACCGCGCTACGCTGCCGCGTATGACTTCACAGCCCGTCCAGACGTGGGCCTCCGCTGAAGCGGTCTCGCACTGGCGAGAGGGGGCGGCCCGCCGCGCCACCGTCCTTCACGACGCAACCGAGCAAATGCTCGATGCCGCCGGGCTTCGGCCCGGCGCCCGCGTTCTGGACCTGGCCGCCGGCTCAGGCGACCAGACCGTCGTCGCCGCCCGCCGTGTCGGTCCGACCGGCTCCGTGCTCGCCATCGATATTTCCGCCAGCATGATCGCGGCCGCTCAGGAAGCATTCCGCGCCGCGGGGCTGACCAACGTCGAGACCCTCGTCTCCGACATCACCGATCTCCATCTCGAGCCCGAGAGCTTCGACGCGGCGATCTGCCGGCTGGGACTGATGTTCCTGCCCTCGCCCGAGGCGGGCCTGCGTCGCATCCGAGAAGGCCTGAAGCCGGGCAGCCGCCTGGGCGCCCTGGTCTGGTCGTCGGCGGACCGAAATCCGTATATGTCGACCGTCGTAAGCATCGTGCGCGAGATGGGCAAGATGCCGGATCCGCCGCCGACCATCCTGCGCGCAATGTCACTGGGTGCACCGGGTGCGCTCGAACGCGCGCTCGTGGCCGCGGGCTTCGAGGACGTAAGCGTGCGACCGGTGCCGATCGTGCGCGATTTTGCGTCCGTGGACGAGACGATCGAGCTGTTGCGCGAGGGCTCGTCGCCTCAACAGGAGCTGCTCAGCGGCCTGTCTGAGGGGGAGCGCAAGGAGGTATGGCAGCAAGCCGCACGGCGTCTGCAGGCGTTCCGCAAACAGGACGGCCGCGTGAGCATTCCCGGCGAAGCGCTCCTCGGGACGGGCAAACGCCCGTCCAGGTGACGCTCCACGTGACGCCCTGCGTGACGCCTTCTGCTTAGGCTGGACAGGGCGGCGGGTGGGGGTGGTGGGCCGCGAGGCGCATTCTGGCCCGCGTGCAGTAGGGTTGGCCATACTGCTCCGACCCCGCGATGCCTGATGACTTCCTGCGCGCGCTGATCGACCCGCCCCATGCCTGAGAACTTCCTGCGCCCCCTGATCGACTCGTCCCATGCCTGAGGACTTCCTGCGCGCGCTGATCGACCCCTCTGCGCCACTCCCAGGCGGCTGGCCCTCGGGCGCGCTGGGCGCATTCTGCCTGTTCCTCGTGCCCATCGGCGGAGGCATCCCCCTCGGCGTCATCATGGGTCGCGACGCTGGCGTCGCCCCCGCCGTAATGGCCGGCATGTACCTGATCACGGACGTGTTCCGCGCCTTCACTCGCGAGCCGATGCTCATGCTCCTGCGCTGGCTCGGGCGCACCGTTCCGTTCCTGGGTCGCGTTGGCAAGGTCTTTACGCGATCGACGCGGTTCGTTGGCCTGCAGGATGACGGTCCACGTGGCCCCTTCGGCATCATCGTCGTGAGCTTCGCCGTCGACCCGACGTTCGGCCGCGCGGCGGCGGCCGCCGCCGGCCACGGTTTCATCTCGGGTTGGACCCTGGCGATCATCGGCGACATGCTGTTCTTCGTCATGCTCATGGTGTCGACGCGTGGGCAAGCAGCGTGTTCGGCGATGACCGCCTCGCGGTCGGCGTCGTGCTGATCGCGACGTTTCTGCTGCCGATGTTCATGCGACGATTCCGCCGCAA
>JAFAPL010000636.1 GCA_019247135.1 Chloroflexota bacterium
GCCGTCGAGATTGAAAATGCCGACCTCACGGTCCTCCACGCGGACGATCTTGCGTCCGCCCGGCGGAATCTCGTCCACCCGTGCAACGACGTGTCGCGCCATGCTCAGACTCCGACCGTGCGTCCCGCCAGGAGGCGTTCGCCGTAGACGCTGACGGCGTTGTCGAAGAGCACGCGCGATCGAATTGTTTCGGGAATGTCGCGCAGCATGTCGAACGGATCGCCCAGCGTCTGGTCCGGATAGCTGGTGGAAAACAGCAGCCGATGTTCGCCGTCGATCATGTCCAGCATCTGGTGCATGTACTCCGGTTGCGGCGCCGCCTCGAGCGGATAGGTCGTCGAATAGAAATGCTCGAGGATGTATGCGGTCGGAGGCTTCTTCACCCACGGTGTCTCCGACCGTTGCGCCTTCCAGTTCTTGTCGAAGCGCCACATGACGTGCGGTTGCCAGAAGATGCCCGCCTCGTACAGCACCACTTTCAAGCTCGGAAAGCGCTCGAATACACCTTCGGTCACCATGCTCATGATGTGAGCCATGTAGCTCTGCGGAAGCGAGCCGTACCATTCGAAGTACGTCGTCGGATGCCCGACGGCGGTCGCAGGAGACGAGATTCCGGTGCCTTCACCACCCATGTGGAGCGCCAGCGGCAGAGCATGCCGTACACACGCCTCGTAGATTGGATGAAAGGCGCGTCGCCCGAACGGAGCTTCGCTGGCACTACCCATCAACACCTGCACCATGCCCGGGTCGTGTCCGAGGCGGTCGATCTCGGCGACGGCCTGCCGCGGGTCCTGCTGCGCGATCAGGATCGAGCCGCGGTAGCAGTCAAACGGACGTACCCACGTCTCCAGCGTCCAGTCGTTGATGCCGCGTGCGATCGCTCCGGCCAGGTCCGGATTGGGTTGAACGCCAAGACCCATCAGTGAGCCTGTCAGGATCGCCACGTCGATCCCATGCGGGTCCAGGTACTGCGTCTTGACCGTTGCTGGATCGACAGCCCGTTCTCCACGTGGCGCGCCGACTGGTTTGAAGCCGTGGCGCGCCAGCGGCGGCCCACTCTCTCCGAATCGCCAGCGCAGGCCAGCCGGCACGTGAGGCGCAACGGCACTCCAGTCCGCGACCTGATGGTGCAGGTCGACGTCGACGATGCGCGTCATCAGCCTAGCGGTTCGGTTCGAGCACGCGGGGTCCGAAAAAATCGACCACGTTATCCACGAAGATCCGTCGCTTCATGTGGGGCGGCAGGTATGAAAGCACCGTCAACGGATTGTCGAAGTCCCAATGCGGATAGTCACTGGCGAAGATCACCGTCTTGTCGGCATGCAGCATCTCGAACATCTGCACCAGGTGCTGACGCTCGTCTGGCTCCTCGATCGGCTGGGTGCTGAAATAGCAGTTACTCAGGATGTACTCGCTCGGAAGTTTTCTCAGATACGGAACTTCGGTCTTGAGAGCGGGGTACATCCGATCCAGCCGCCCCATGATGTACGGTGCCCAGCAGATGCCACCTTCGATGAAGCCGAAGCGGAGGTCCGGGAACTCCTCGAAGAGACCTTCGCTGATAACGCTGACGCAATGCGCCATCATCGTCTGCGAGTGATCCGTGTGGAACTCCAGGTAGGTTGACGGATAGCCCACTCCGGTTGGTGGGTTGGCAATACCCGTCCCCTCGGAACCAACGTGGATCGCGACCGGCAGATTGTGCTCCAAGGCCGCTCGGTAGATCGGCCAGTAGTACTTCTGCCCGTACGGAATGCGGGCGGCGCTCGCCATGAGTACCTGGACCATGCCCGGATCATCTCCGAGGCGATGAATCTCGTGCGCGGCCGCCTCGGGATCATTCGGCCCGACGTTGATCGAACCTTTGTAGCAGGGGTACGGACGGACCCATTTCTCCAGCAACCAATCGTTGTACGCGCTCAGCAAGGCACTCCCAAAACGAGGGTCGTGCTGAATGCTGACGTTGGTCATCGTGCCGGTCATGACGGCGATGTCGATGCGATATTTGGTGAGCAACTGCTGGATCACCCAGTCCGGATCGCCAGCCGCGAGGTCATCTTCTTCACGCACCGCGTCGTCCATGCGACCCGAACCGGTGTTCGCGTACGCGCGCGCGGCGAATCCGGGGCCGCCATCGTCGATCCAGGCGTGCCACTTGCTTGCGAGGAACGGCTTCAGATCGGCATAGCTCGGGAGGTCGTTGTGCACGTCGGTGTCGATCGCGCGCAGGCTGGCCAGCTTGTCGGCTACTGCTGGCGTCGAGAGCGCTCCCTGTGGGTCAATTCGCGATCGTGTCTCGGTGGTCAATTGGGGAGCCTCCTGGGTCATAGTTAGGATAACCGCACGAACCGCTCAGGAGGTTGAAGTGCCGTCGGCGCGACGGCTTACGTGCTGAGCCGTCCAGTAGCATCCTGGGCGCATGGCTGCGGAAACGGCCGAGCGTGTCGCGGTGGCGGAGCCAGTGGCGTCAGCAGGGCGCGGTGTCTGGCTGCGCGTTGCTCTCGCCGCGGCCCTGCTTCTGGGCGCCATGCTGCGCCTGTGGCGGCTCGATTTGACCGTGTTCGAGCGAGACGAAGGCGCAATTGTGCGCCTCGCCGAGGACCTCGTACGGCTAGGCCAGGTTCCACTCAGCGGACCCTACTTTTCGCAGGGCGTCCCGAGTGCGCCGCACTTCATCTACCTGATCGCGCCGATCGTCGCTGTGTCTCGAGATCCGGCGTTTATCTCGGCAGCCATCGCGCTCGCCAATCTGGCGGGCGTGGGTGCAATGGCATGGCTGGGCTGGCGTGCCTTTGGTCCGACAGCCGCGATCACCGCAACTGTTCTGTACGCCGTCAGCCCCTGGGCCGTGTTCTACGCACGACGGATCTGGCAGCCCGACATTCTTGCTCCCATGGCGGCGTTGCTGTTCGTGGCGCTGGATCTTGCCGTGATCGACCGTCGAGCATGGTGGGGCGCGGCGACCTTTCCGCTGGCCGTGCTGGCAGTGCTCGTGCATCCCTCGTTTGCAACATTGCTGCCGTTCCTGGTGGTGCCTTTCGTGGTGTTAGTGGCGAGGCGACACTGGTGGCAATTACTTGTGGGGCTGGCGCTGTCGGTAGTGCTGACCGTCCCGACCATCATCCACGAGGTGCAAACGCACTGGGTGGATTACGCGAACATGCGCTACTACTCGTCGCTCCATTCAGCCGTGGACCTGCAGTCCGTCCAGTATCTTCTGGTGCTCGCGGCCGGACTACCCGCGCCGTCAGCTGAGGTCACCACTCCACCTTTCGATCATGTCATGCCCAGGACGTTGGTGGATGCAGGCGCGGCACTCGAGGCGGCGTTCCTGGCTGGCGCCATCCTGCTTGCCGGGATGTTGACGCTGCGTGCGCGTGGTGCGAAGCGCTGGCGCTTGATCGGTCTGCTGCTCTGGCTGGGATTGCCCGTCGTGCTAACGCTGCGCCATTCGCTGGACTTGCACACGCACTATTTTCTGGTCAGCTACCCAGCCGTCTTCCTGGTCATGGGAGTGGCCGCGGCGTGGCTGTTCGAACACGGTGGTCAGGTAGTTCGGTGGCTGATCGCGGCATCCGTCGTGTGTCTCGGTCTGCTGCAGAGCCTGGAGATCACGCGCGGTCTGGACGTCGCGGCCGCCAACTACGACGCGTGCTACGGCAGGCCGCTTGCCAGCGAGGAGTCGCTTGAACGTGAGATCGTGGACTTCGGCAATGGTTTTGGCGCGACGCGCGCCGCCTTCGAGTTCACAACCGACGATGCACTGCCGCGAGGCTATCTCGCGCGAGCTCAATTCGGCGACATCGATGTTGCAGGTGTCGGCGCGTTCGGATTGGGCTCGCCGGCTGGAGTTCCTGGGCTGGTGGATGTCAATCCGCCAACGCTGACACAGTCGCGGCAACCCGATCTGAGGTATCCGGATGGCATCCGTCTCGTACAGGCCGCCTACTCGCCAACGCCGCGACGCGAGCAGCGGGTGAGCCTCGCGTTGGGTTGGACCGTCGCCGGCGCAGCCGCCTCACTGCATCCGCACGTCTGGGACATTGCGCTGGTTGACGCGACAGGACAGGTCGTCTATCACAAGTCCGGCGTGGATCACGTTCCCGCGGAGCTGGGCGGGCAGAGCGTCGTCTCGTGGTTTACGATCGACCCGTACCTGGAGAACGGCCGCTTCGTTGGACCTGGCCCGTATCAGATTCAAGTACGCATGCAGGACGCGTGGCAGTACTCGATGTTGGATGCTACTGACCAATCTGGAAACGCGGTGAAAGTTCTCTCAATCGGGCCACTCCAGATAGGTGCGCCGATCAGGTGTGAGTCCAATTAGCTCGAGCAGCGAAATGAACGTCGCGGTGATTGGAGCGGGCGCCGTCGGGGCGGCCGTTGCGTACCGACTTGCCAGCAGCGGAGCACGCGTGACCGTGTTCGAGGCTGCTGAGCGCCTGGGAGCTGGGACCTCCGGGCGGAGCTTCGCCTGGCTCAACTCGAACGAAAAGACCCCACGCGTCTATCACGACCTGAACGTAGCGGGCATGCGCGCCCACGCGGAACTGCGGAGTGAGTTCGACAGCCTGCCCTGGCTACATGCCGGCGGCAGCGTGGAGTGGTTTTCGGGTGAAGCCGAACGGGTCGCGCAACGCTCGCGAGTGGAGCGCCTGCAAGGCTGGGGCTACGCGGCGGAGTGGATTACGCCGGCTCTGCTGCACGAGCTGGAGCCGGATATCGACCTGGCAACGGTGGATGATGCTCCTGTTGCCTACTTTCCGGAGGAGGGCTGGCTCGATCCTGTCCCGTACGTGCACGCGATGTTGCGGGCCGCGCAGATGCACGGCGCTCAGGTCCGCGTGGGCGCATCCGTCGAGCACGTACACGTCGCGGGCGGGCGTGTCGCTGGAGCCACAGTTCGTGGTGGAGAACGATACGCCGTCGACGTCGTGGTCAATTGCGCGGGTCGATGGGCGGATACGATTCAACTTACCGAATCAACGTTGCGCACGTTGCCGCTGGCGCCGACGGTCGGACTCCTCGTTTTCACGCCTCCCGTAACCACGTGCCTCCAGCGGATCGTACGCTCCCCCTGGGTCCACATGCGGCCGGACGGAGCCGGGCGACTCGTGCTCCACATGGACGAGGTCGATGCGGCCGTCCGCGCGGACACCGAACCGCGACCCGACCTGGCGATCGCGAACGAACTGTCACAGCGTGTCGCGCGCGTGTTGCCGGCGATTGGCAATGTGGCGCCCGAAGCCGTCCGCATTGGCGTGCGATCGATCCCGGCGGATGGACTGTCCGCGGTCGGGCCGATGCCGGGCGTCGACGGGTATTACGTGGTGGTGACCCACAGTGGCATCACGCTCTCAGCAATCCTGGCGCAACTGGTGGCGAACGAGCTGGTCCATGGCACATCTGAGCCGCAGCTCGAGCCCTTCCGACCCGCGCGGCTGCTTCGATGAAGACGGCGGTCCTGTACGGCGGTCATGACATTCGCGTCGAGGAGTGGCCGGAGCCAGCCGCTGGGCGCGATGAAGTCGTGGTCCGCATTCGCGCGGCAGGGATCTGCGGATCCGATCTGCGCCACTACCGCGGCGAGCGGCCGGACGCGGAGTATCCGATCCGGGCTGGCCACGAGCTGAGCGGTGAAGTCGTCGGTCTCGGGCCTGGAGTCACCACCCTGGACCTCGGCCAGCGCGTCGGTGTCGAACCGCTTCATTTGCTGGGGTGCGGAGTGTGCATACAGTGTCGGCGCGGGGCATACCACGTGTGTGCGCGCCGCGGTCTACGCGACCAGCATGCGGTCCACAGTTCCGGCTTTTCGGAGCTCGATGTTGCACCGGTTGAGAACGTCTATCCCTTGCCGGACTCGGTCTCGTTCGAGGCGGCAGCGCTCCTCGACGTCTACGCGGTCGCCGTGCATGGCGTCCACAGGCTCGCGCCTCGTCCGTTCGAGACGGTGGTGGTCGTTGGGACTGGAGCCGTCGGTCTGACACAAGGGCAGGTCGCCCGCGCGCTCGGCGCGCGCCAGGTCGTGCTTGTCGGACGCCGCTCCGAACCGCTGCGCACGGCGCGCGAGTGCGGTGCCGCCGACGCTGTCATCGATACGAGCACCGATGACCCGGTGCAAGCCATTCAGGATTTGACGGACGGGGCCGGCGCCGACGTGGTGTTCGAGAGCTCCGGTGGTCGAGGCGCCATTCAACTGTGCGTCGACCTGGCCGGCTTCGGAGGCCGGATCGGCGTTGTCGGCCTCTACGCCGTGCCGGAGTCCATCGACGCGAGCAGCGCAATGCGCAAAGAGCTGGATGTGATGTGGGTCAACAGTTACTCCACCTGGGACGGCCGACGCGAGTATGCGATGGCGCTGGACCTGCTCGCGGCGGGTCGCGTCCAGGCTGGATCGTTGGTGACGCACCGCGTTTCGCTCGACGGCATTGCCGACGGTTTCTCGTCCGCGGACGCGAAAGCCAGGTCCGGAGCGTTGAAGGTGATGGTGCGGCCCTGAGCTTAGTGCCGGGCGGCGGAGAAATGCTGGCAGTGGGGTCAACCCTCACCCCCTCGAGGGGGACATTCTCTCCGAGAGGATCCAAGGGGCTTCGCCCCTTGAAATCCCTAGGGCGGCGAGGGAGTGTGGGCGCCGTTTTCGGCCTGAGCCGTTTCGATCAGCTGGCGGAAGACCTCGTATGGTTGCGCGCCAACCATGCTGTAACGGCCAGCGATGTACGTCGGGACGCCGGTGACGCCAGCCGCGCGGGCGAACTCGAATTGTTCCTCCACGCGCTCGCGATAGCGCGACTCGGTCAGCGCTGAGCGGAGCTCGGCCGCGTCCAGCTGCACCGATTCCGCGATCGTCGAAAGGACATCCGTCGCGCCGATGTTTAGGCCCTCGGCGAAATAGGCGCGGTACACGGCGCGTCGGAACGCCTCGCCGTCACCGTTGTCGTCAGCCCACAATGCCGCCTCGTGCGCGGGTACCGAGTTGTACCAGTGCGTGCGGCTGGCGTACGCAAGGCCCTCGGCAGTCGCGACCTGCTGCATGCGGGCATGCGCCGCGGCCCGCCGCTCGGGCGGCCACGGCACTTCCTGACCCTCCAGGGGGATGCCGGGGTGGAGCTCGAAGGCGCAGTGCTCCACTTCCAGGTCATACGCCTGGCGCAGCTTGTCGACCCGAGCCTGGCCGACGTAGCACCACGGTCAAATGAAGTCGCTGAAGATCAGCAGCCGCACGCTCATCTCCAAGCAGTGTACTCATGATGCGTGCGCGACTAGCCAGAGCAATCAATTCCCAAGTTGAAGAATCTGGACCCAACAGCGGTAGCCCGCGAAGTTCTGCCCGAGCCACAAGGAATCACGACCGGCACGCGGCCGCCGGGCGATAGCTGGCTGGCACCGGTGCTGCGACTTCGGCGCCGTGACCGACGTTGCCCCAGCACCAGTCGAGCGTTCTCGTACTTCGCGACTGGTGGCGCTCATGGTCCTGGCGGCTCTGATCCTGATCGGCCTGACCGTCGTCGCCAGCCAGTCCGGGCCCGACAGGGTCGACATCCAGGCAACTCTCTGGCTGCAATTGATCAAATTTTCCTGGTTCGCGACGCTCATGTACCTGGTCAGCTGGCCCGGCTACGCCCCGCAAAGCTTGCTTCTACCCGTCCTTGTGGCAGCCGTCTTCCTGTTGCTTCGTTTTCGGATTGACGCACTGTGGGTGCTCTGCACGGCCGCGTCGTCACTGGTGACCACGTTGATCAAGGAGCTCGTCCAGCGGCCGCGGCCGTCGCCCGAACTGGTCGGAGTGATAGCTCCCCTGCCCGACTGGAGTTTTCCCAGTGGGCACACCGTGCAATACACAACACTTTTCGGATTTGCGTTCTTTCTGGTGTTCGTGCGGATGCGACGGTCGTCGCTTCGCACGACATTGCTCACGCTCCTGGCGGTGCCAGTCATTCTGGTTGGGCCGTCGCGGCTGTACCTGGGCCAGCACTGGCTCAGTGATGTGGTTGGCGGCTACGCGGTCGCCGTCCTGTTGCTCATACCCTATTGCTGGGCATATGCGAGGGTGCGGCTCTCGAAGGCGTCTCATTGAATCGTTACGGGCACAGCCCTGCGAGCACGACCTGCCACTGTGTCCAGCCCTTGGTTCGCGCAAGCCAGATCGCGGCGTCGATGTTTGCGACCGGCTCGAACGGGGACAGGCCCTGCTTGCCTTGCGGTGTGGCCGCCCACGTGGAGGGGACGAACTGCGCGAGCCCGGCCGCACGCGAGCTCGCGTTCTGTCGCGCCGGATCCCAGCCGCTCTCGTGCCCGATGACACAGTCCAGCCGCGGTGCGAGATCCGGCGCGGCCAGGTAGAGGTAGGAGCGTGGATCCAGCGCCGTGGCGGTGAGCGCCACCTGTTCGGCGGTGGGCTCGGCTACAGGCTCGTAGCCCAGCGCCGGTATCCACGCCCAGCCATCGGCGAGTGGATCGAATACCCAGAGCCGCCCGTTCTGTTGCGGCGCGTCGACACGAAAGAATACGCCAGCTGGAGCTCGACCAAAGCTGGACGAACCAGTGGCCTGCGCGAACACGTCTACCTCTTGCGTCGTCTGAATCCATTGTTGATGCCAATCAGGCGGCGAGCCCGCCGGACTTTCCCAGGCGAATGAGCTGGATGGCGACATCGTTGAGCACAGGGCGACAACAGGTAGTAAACGACGGAGTAACGGCAATGCGGGTGCCTCACGAATACAGGCTCGCCTGGGGCATCGGCGCGCGCGCAATCACGCTGCACTGCTCAATGCCAGTTGGCGGCATGACCAGCCGCCGTACCACATACCGGGAGGCAACCAGTCGCAAGTTGAGCCGGGGCGCCGGGACCTATTCCGACGCGTAAACAGGCTCTATTGGGTTGGATGCCTTTTCACAACAGAATGGCGGCGAGAGACTCGCCGCACCTACAGCCACGATACAGGAATATGCTCGCGAGTGCCAGGCCGCGCGGGTGCCGCGCGCAATTTCAGCTGCTGGTTGCTTCGTGGACCTTCGAGAGAAAGGCGCCGAAATCCAGTGGCTTGTGGAATGCGCCGTCCACGTCGTGCAGGCGTCCAGTCTCTAACAGGTCGACCTCGCCACTCACGAGCATGACAGGGATATCTCGTGTCGCATTCCGGCGCCGCAGGTCCTCCAGCACGTGCAGACCTGAAGTACCAGGCAGCGCGACATCGAGCAGGATGACGTCCGGATTGCGGTCACGTGCAAGATTCAACGTCTCCGGGCCGTTGCGGGCGCCGAGTGGTCGATAGCCTTCGTCCGACAGCAAAGCCATGAGCACCTCACGCAGCCAGTCGTCGTCATCGGCGATCAACACCGTTTTAGGCTCACCTCGCAGTCGGCGCATGCCGCTTCAATGAGGTGCACGCGCCATACCAGGCTCCTGCAAGCTGTGTAACTGCACGGTGACGGTCGAGTTACAAACATCCGACGTTGTCGCTCCGACCCGCTGCCGCCAGGCGCAAGTCGGGCAGTCGCACCTCTAACGAATTATTTACTCCGCCGGCCACTTTGTTGAGGCTTTGTTGAGCGGCCACAGCCCAAACTTTGGAGCACGCATGGTGGAGTTGGATCCGCAAGGGCCGCTTCGGCGCGAGCGAACGGGCGGGCAGACCGTCTCGCATCCAGACCTCGAATGGCGCGAGACCGTCCGCGGCACCAAGCCTGGCGACCGTTTCGTTCGCATCGCCACGCACAAAGGCTTCACCCGTCTGCGACGCGGCTACCTGGTCCCCCGCCCAGGTGTTGGCGAGCCCACCAGCGGCCTGGGTCGAGCGGTCAGTCGTTTCAAGCACATCGTTCTGGGCACCCCAATCCCCACGGCTCGCGAAGCACACGAGCGCTTGAACAAGATCCGGGCGCTCGCCGTCTTCTCCTCCGACGCACTGTCCTCGGTCGCGTACGGCGGCGAAGAAATCATGAAAGTGCTCGTGCTGGCAGGCGCGGGTGCGCTGTCACTGACGTTGCCGATCTCTGGCGTCATCGTGCTCTTGCTGGCGATTGTCGTGCTCAGCTATCGGCAGACGATTCGCGCGTACCCCTCCGGTGGCGGCAGCTACATTGTCGCTAGCGACAACCTGGGCATGCTGCCCGGCCTCACCGCGGCCGGCGCGCTGTTGATCGACTACGTGTTGACGGTATCGGTGTCGGTCGCCGCCGGTGTCGCGGCGCTCACCTCGATGGTGCCGGATTGGCTGCCGTACGCCGTGCCGATGACCGTCGGCGCGGTCGCGCTGATCACATTGGCCAACCTGCGCGGCCTTCGTGAATCGGGCACCATCTTCGCCGCGCCGACGTATCTGTTCGTCGGGATGATGTACGTGCTCATCGGGTGGGGTCTCTATCGACTGGCCACCGGCGATTACAGCTACACGCCTCCACCGTCGGTCAGACCGTTTGGCGCGGACAGCCTCAGCATCTTCTTGATCCTGCGCGCGTTTGCGCAGGGGTGCTCGGCCATGACCGGCACCGAGGCCATCTCCAATGGAGTGCCCGCCTTCAAAGCGCCGGAGGCGCCAAACGCTCGGACGACGCTCGTGTGGATGGGCATCTTGCTCGGGACGATGTTCTTCGGCATGAACTATCTCGCTGCACAGATAGGCATCCTGCCCGCCAATGACGAGACGGTGCTGTCGCAGCTCGGCCGCGTCGTTCTGGGTGACGGGAGCCCGCTGTACATCGTGCTCCAGGTCGCCACCGCGCTCATCCTCGTGCTGGCAGCGAACACGTCGTTCGCTGATTTCCCGCGACTCGCGTCGATCCTCGCACGCGATCGCTTCCTTCCTCGCTTGTTCCAGTTCCGCGGCGATCGGCTGGCGTTCACGAGCGGCATCGTCGCGCTCGCCCTGTTCGCGATCGCGCTGCTGGTGATCTTCAACGGCAGCGTTGACCAGTTGATCCCGCTGTATGCGATTGGAGTGTTCGCCAGCTTCACGCTGTCGCAGTCAGGCATGGTGGTCCACTGGCGCAGGCTGCGCGAGCGGGGTTGGCAGCGGTCGGCGGTGATCAACGGCGTTGGTGCGGTCACAACAGCGATCGTGACGCTAGTGATCGCGTTCACGAAGTTCGGTGAGGGGGCGTGGCTGGTGGTGCTGCTGATCCCTCTGTTGATCCTCGGGTTCTGGGGCATTCACCGCCACTACCAGACGCTGGAGCGGGCACGCCGAGCAGAGACGCCGCTGTTCCCCGAGCAGGTCGTGGTACGCACGGTTGTGCCGGTGGCAGACATCGGCGTGCAGGCGCGGCAGGCGCTCGCGTTTGCACGGGCGATCGCGCCGGACGATCGTCACGTCGTGGCCGTGCACGTGACCGACGAAGCGGCGTCGGCCGAGCGCTTGCGGCACGAATGGGAAGAGTGGGAGCCGGGCGTCGAATTGATCATTGTGGAGTCGCCATACCGCTCATTGGCGGGCCCACTGCTGGCGTACATCGACGCGCTGAAAGAAACCCATCCGCGGGACACGATCACGATCGTCCTGCCGGAGTTCGTGCCGTCGCACTGGTGGGAGCAGCTGCTGCACAACCAGACGGCTCTCCGCCTCAAGGCTGCGCTGCTGTTCCACCCGGGCGTGGTCGTCGCCAACGTGCCGTATCACATGGCCCGCAAACCAGCCTGAACACGCGGGCGCGGCGCTGCCCAGGTTGAATACCATCGCGCGGTGAGACGGTTCGAACTCGCGCTGCCCGACACCCTTGAAGCATGCACACGCGTGCTGGCCGATACGCCAGACGTGAAACTCGTGGCTGGCGGCACTGACTTGTTACCTCAGATGAAGATGGGCGCCGTCAAAGCGCGCACCGTGGTCGATCTCAGTGCACTACCCGAGCTGAAGGTGATCGAGCGCGCGGCTGACGGCTCCTTGCGTGTAGGCGCCGCCGCGTCGGCACGCTCGATCGAGCTCGACACGCGCGTGCGTGACGGCTTCATCTCACTCGCGGAGGGTGCCGGGGTGGTCGGCTCGTATCAGATTCGCAACCTGGCTACCCTCGGCGGCAATCTCGCCAACGCGGCGCCATCAGCCGATATGGCTCCGCCGCTGCTCGCGCTCGACGCCGAGCTCGTCGTCGATGGCCCGCGTGGACGACGCCGCATCCCAGCCGCCGAGTTCTTTCTCGGCGTGCGGCGTACTCAGCTGGCCGGCGATGAAGTGCTCGTCGAGATCGTGATTCCCGCGCCGCCGCCAGGCTCCGGTGGGACGTATGTGCGTCACACACCCCGCCGTGAGCTGGACATTGCGGTCGTCGGCGTCGCCTCTCAACTCACGATGCAGGCTGACATATGCACCAGAGCGCGCATCGCGCTCGGGGCTGTGGCGCCCACGCCAGTCCGGGCGCGCGATGCCGAAGCTCGCCTCGAAGGAAACAGCGTCACGCCAAAGCTGATCGAAGAGGCGGCGGACCTGGCGGTCCATGCTGCGAGCCCGATTTCGGATCAGCGCGGCTCGGCTGAGTTTCGCCGCCACCTGGTCCGAGTCCTCACCCGCCGCACACTCACCACCGCGCTCGAACGCGCAAGTGGCGTGTCCGTGAGCCGAAATGGAGTTCACTGATCGATGCCGCGAATGTTGCTCAGTTTCACACTCAATGGATCACCAACTGAATTGCTCGTTCAGCCATACCAGACGCTACTGGAGGCAGTGCGCGACGTCGCTCGTCTGACGGGTACAAAAGAAGGCTGCGGGACAGGCGACTGCGGCGCCTGCACCGTTCACCTGGATGGCAAACCAGTGGCCAGTTGCCTCATTCTTGCCATGCAAGCGCGGGGCCGCGACGTGCGTACAATCGAAGGACTTGCCGACAGCGGCACGCTCCACCCTGTCCAGTCCGCATTTGTCGCGCATGGAGTGCCGCAATGTGGATTCTGTATTCCGGGTGTGCTGATGTCGGCCAGCGCATTGTTGAACGATAATCCGGCGCCGACAGACACGGAGATTCGCCTCGGCATCGCTGGCAATCTGTGTCGGTGCACGGGATATACCAAAATGGTCGCGGCCATCCAGGAGGCCGCGGGCCAGGTGCGGGAGAACTGAAGCAGATGGCCACCATCATGAAGACCAGCCGCGAAGTCCGCGGCGTCGGCGTCACTGTTCCGCGTTTCGACGGACCCGAGAAGGTCACCGGTCGCACGCAGTACGTCGCGGACCTCCAGCTTCCGGGCATGCTCTACGCGCGCGTGCTGCGGAGTCCGTACGCGCATGCGCGGATCAAGCGTATCGACACCTCTCGCGCGCGCGAATTACCTGGTGTGCGTGCCGTTCTCACCGCCCAGGACGTACCCGAGCTCAAACCTGGCGCCAAGACACGCGCACATGCGATGTTCGCGATCGACCGGGCGGTGTTCGGCGGGCAACCGGTTGCCGCCGTTGCCGCGGATGAGCTATCGATCGCGGATGAAGCTCTCGAGCTGATCGATGTCGAATACGAGCCGCTGCCGGTCGCGGCTGATCCAATCCAGTCGATGCAGCCCGACGCGCCACGCGTACCAGATCAGGGGACCGAAGCCGATACGTCGGAGGCGCAGGCGCACTCCGGCATCGCCGTTTCGGGCACTGAGACAACGACGGCGGGTGCACCCAATGTGGCCCAACAGGGCCGCCTGACGCGTGGCGACGTCGCTGCCGAGATGGCCAGGGCCGACCTTGTCGTCGAAAAGACGTACCGCGTGCCGATGGTTCACCAGGGCTACCTCGAGCCACACTCCGCAACGGCTGACGTGGATCCGCACGGGCGGATCACGATCTGGTCCAGCACCCAGGGCTCGTTTGCAACGCGTGCTGAGGTCGCCGATGTCCTGGACCAGCCGGAGGCACGCATCAAGGTCATTCCGCTGGAGTGCGGCGGCGGATTCGGTGGCAAAATCCGTGCGCTCGTCGAACCGATCGCGGTCCTCCTGTCGAGGGCAAGCGGCCGACCGGTCCAGCTCGTGATGACCCGTCGTGAAGAGCTGCAGGCCGGCATGCCCGCACCGGGCGTGATCATCCGCCTGAAGACCGGTGTCAAACAGGACGGTACGCCCCTGGCCCTCGAGGCGGAAACGATCATCGAGGCAGGCGCATTCTCCGGCGCGCTCTTGACGATGAGCGCGGTCTTCCTTTCCAGCGTCTATCTCTGGCCGGCGTTCGACGTGCGAGGCTTCGAGGTGCTGACTAACAAGCCGAGCGTCGCCGCGTATCGCGCTCCGCTTGCGCCGCAGACGCACTTCGCCATCGATTCGCAGATGGACCATATCGCCCGCAAACTCGGTCTGGACCCCGCCGAGTACAAGCTGCGCTTCATGCAGCATGGTGGTGACCTGATGGCGAACGGTCAGCCATGGGCCGTCAATGGCGCGGTGGACTGCATGCGGTTACTGTCCGAGCATCCGGTCTGGCGCGACCGAGAGGCGTGGCGGGCCAGCGGCGGTCGCGATGGACATGGACTCCGCGGCACAGGCCTCGCGATTGGTGGATGGGTGCCCAACATTCAGCCGACCAGCGCGACGGTCCGCCTGGACTCCGACGGCACTGTCACCGTGGTCACTGGCTCGGTGGACATCGCTGGCACGAATATGGGTCTGGCGCTGATCGCCGCCGAAGCATTCGGGGTGGACATCGAACGAGTCCGCATCGTAACTGGCGACACCGACACGGCTCCGTTGGCAGGCCTGAGCGCAGGCAGCAAGACGACGTACACCATGGGCGCTTCGGTCAGGGATGCCGCTACGGATGCCCGTCGGCAGACGCTGGACATCGCCGCGCGCGAGCTCGAGGTCTCCGCGGATGACCTGGACATCTCCGGCGACAGCGTGGTTGTGCAGGGCGTGCCGGATCGATCCATCAAGCTCGCAACCATCGGCAAGCGCAGCAACACGTTTGCCTCGAAGATTCCGCCGGTGCTCGGATCTGCCTCGAATGCCTTCACCGTTCAGGCGCCGGCGTTCGCGGCGGAGCTGGCGCGCATCGAGATCGATCCAGACACCGGCGAGGTTACGTTGCACGACTTCGTCGTCGCGCAGGACGTTGGCAAGGCGATCAATCCGCTCGGCATCGAAGGTCAGATGCAGGGTGGAGCAGTGCAGAGTCTCGGCTTTGCGCTGACCGAAGGCTTGATGTACGACGATCAGGCGCGATTGATGAATCCGAGTCTGCTGGACTACCGCAAGCTGACGGCGGCAGACCTGCCGGATATCGAGACGCACCTGGTGGAGGTGCCGTCGCCGGAGGGTCCGTTCGGAGCGCGAGGGGTGGGCGAGCCGCCGATCGTGCCAGCACCCGCCGCGATCGCCAATGCGATCGAAGACGCGGCAGGCATTCGCCTGACCGAGCTGCCCCTCACGCCCGAGCGGATTGCCCTGGCCATTGCAGCCAAAGGCTAGGCGGGTTTTCTCAGGGGAATTCCAAGGGGGCCATGCCCCCTTGCACCCTTGGAGAGTAGGTCGCGGCCAAGCTGTCGCGCCCAGGCGAAAGCTCCTCCAGCTCTAAAGTTGCCTTGCCCGCGAGCGCGTCGGCGACGGCGCGCCCAACGGCGGGCGAGATCTGAAAGCCGTGCCCGCTGAAGCCAACGGCGAGATACAGACCCTCGTAGCCGGGAGCCGGCCCGATCAGCGGCACCCCGTCGACCGCCTCGGCCTCGACGCCACACCAGCTCTGTGCAATCGACGTCGAACCCACCGCCGGCACGACCGCCGTCGCAACCGCCCAGCTTCCGGCAACGCTCTCCTGACGTACACGGCAGGCCACGCCCTCGGCGTCCTCCAGCACGTCCGACGGCCACCCCCCGCCAATGAAGTACTCGCCACTCGGCAACTGCTTCAACGACAGCGCTCGACCGCTGGCCGTCACCGTGGGCGCGAGCATGGCCGGCGCCGGAGTGGTCAACAACATCTGCGGCCCACGAACCTGGATTGGCAACCGCAGTCCGACGGACGCCGCCAGTCTGCTGGTCCACGCACCGGCCGCCAGCACCGTCTGTTCCGCACTGAATGTACCAGTGTCCGTCGTGACACCCGTAATTCGGCCGCGTTCGCGCTGGAGTGAAACAACGCGCGTCCGCGTTGAATAGACCGCGCCATGCCGCTGGGCAGCCGCGGCAAACGCGCGCGTCGTCATCGGTGGGTTCGCTTGCCCGTCATCGGGTGTATACGCTCCAGCCAGCGCGCTTTCTGAGAGCGCTGGCGCTAAGTCACGTATAGCCGGCGTGTCGACCATTCGAACGTTCATGCCCGCGGCCTGCTCGCGCGCTACTCGCTCGCGCAGTGCGTCGAGGTCCGCTTCGGATTCGACCACGTGGAGGTGTCCACCCTGAACGAAACCTGTCGGCATGCCCAGCTCATCGGCGAGCGCAGGCCACCGCCGGCCAGCCTCGAGGGTCAACAACCATTCGCGCGGATCGCGGCCCTGCTGGCGAACTCCGCCGGCACTCGCCCAGGAGGCGCTCGGCGCGACGCCTGGGGTGGCCTGTTCGAACACGCGGACGCGCGCGCCCGCTCGCGCGAGGTGGTAGGCAATTGACGAGCCGATGACGCCGCCACCTACGACAACGATGTCTGTAATCGCTTCGCTGGAGATCTCCCTCACCCCCTAGCCCCCTCTCCCTCCAGGAGAGGGGGAATTTTCCAAAGGGGGATCTTCAAGGGGGCGTTGCCCCCTTGAACCCCTCGGCAGAGAAGTTTCTCTCCCCTGTCGCTGCGACGGAGAGGGGGAATTTTCCAGAGGGGGTTCTTCAAGGGGGCGTTGCCCCCTTGAACCCCTCGGGAGAGAAGTTTCTCTCGGCCTCTCCCTGGCGAGGGTGACCCCCTGCGTCAGCTCCACCAAGCGCGGCAGGTGCCTCCGCCAGTGCTTGTCAATCCATTCCTCCGCGTAGCGGCCCTCCAGTTGCCAGGCAAAATGCCGCGCATTCAGTCCACAAAAATGTGCGCCACACCGCCCCAGCTCCAGCTTGTGCGGCGGAAACGGCGAACAGATACTCACGTCTTCGATCGACACAACTTCAGGCGCACCGAAAACCGAGACCGCGGCAACCTGCAAACCCTGCTCGTCGAGCTCCGAATGTAAGGGCGGAGTGATCTCCCGCAGCAGCCGCGCGAAAGCGTCCTCCAGCGGAAATCGCGGCGGTAGTCCTCGAATGCCTGCGTTGCGCGGCTCCGGTCCGCAGAACTTCGCGAATTGCCCGTACAGTGCGATCGCGTCCTCGGCCAACAAGCATTGATTCTCGTCGCCGCGGTCCAACCACCGCCGCATACCGGCGGGCATGTCCCACAGGATACAGTCGTTGTCCAGCGAGAGCTCCCATCGGTCTGGGAACACACGCAGCGGCGCCAGTTTCCAGGCCACGCCTTCGGCCATGTCGTCGCCGAAGCATGCGCGGATCGAAGCGGGCACATCTTCGCGTGTGACAGCCAGCAGTTCAACGCCACGCGCCTGTTCTCCGAGCCGACTGCGCGCAACATCCACGGCCACGGAGTTGACACACACCGCATACGCGGCCGAGTCACCGAACACGCGCCGAGCGCCAGCGATCGCCAGCGACAGCGCGCGCCAGCCATTGTCACTCACGTCACCAATGGTCCAACGTACTCCCACACGACTCATGCTTGCAGCCGCTTCCGCAGGATCCACTGGTCCACCACGTGCGACGCGTGCACCCCGTCAGGTGTGGTGTAGCCGTACTGTTCGCTCAGCTGCGCGTGCATCGTGTAGCCCAGGCGCTCGTAGAGTCGGCGAGCGTCCGGATTAGACTGTTCCACACCGACTTCGGCCTCCATGCGGCCCCGTTGCACCAGCATTCGCTCCGCCGCGTGCATGAGCAGCGTGCCAATGCCCATGTTGCGCAAGAACGGAACGACGCGCACAGCCCAGATGTACCCGACACCGTCCGCCTGCCGCTTCG
>JAFAPL010000637.1 GCA_019247135.1 Chloroflexota bacterium
GTGCCGGCGCTCTGCCGCGAGCTCGCGCCCGTCGCGCGTGTGCTCACCGGCGGCTCCGCCTCGACGAGCGAGCACGCACCGGCTCGGTGACGTAGCGGCGATACGCGGCGGGCCAATCGTCGCGCAGCGCGTCCTGGGCGGCCTCGAGCGCGAGCGTCCCGCCGCAGACGAGCGCGTGCAGGCGGTTCTCGAGGCGGTCCTTCTGCTGTGCGTTCCAGTCGCCCGCCCACGGCCAGAGGTTCTCGATTCCATCGGCGCCGGCGAGCTCGCGGGAAATCAGATGATCGACCTCGTAATGGCCACGGTCGGTCCACGGGAGGCCGTACCGCGCGAGACCTCGCGCTTCATTGCCGCCGTCACATGCCGCGCATCACGCCCCACCGCGTCGCGCAGACGGTCTCCGTCGTCAACGCGCGGACGGCGCCGGGTGTCAGCGCCGGATGGGGCAGGAGCCCCGCGACGAGCAGGGCGACGCGGCGCGCGCGGCCGCCCTGCCCTCATGGCTGGCGTCGACGACCAGGCGGACGGTTGAGCACGCGAATCAGCCGGCGCACGCGGAACGTGTCCACCAGGCACCTCAAGAGATCTGTTTCAATTTCGGTGAACGCGCAAATGTCTCAGGCACGACGAAGTGGTCTCGAAGCAAGTCCACAAACGCGTCTCTGAACAACGGCAGGAGAAGTCCCAGAAACGAGCCTGACGACACTGTCATAAGATTCGGACTTGAAATGTCCAGGCCATGTCCGTGCCTTCCCAGTAGGCTTGCCATACTAGGCTGGAGCATATGAACTTGCTTGTCGAACGCTTCTCCTTATCCAGGTGGTTCAAAAAATGTTCGACTGGGTGAGTGAGTATGCCACCGGACGCCTCAAACACCGCATCAGCAGCCAAAGTGTTGGTTACGAGCTTCGGCAGACTCTCGTAACGAAGGCCCTGCTGAGTGACTCCAGTGGCCCAACCGACGATTGCGTCACGGGACACGTTCGACAACGGTAATTGCGACGTAAACGCCGTGGCCCGCTGAGCTGTCCAGACTAAACTCTGCTCAAGGGGCAGAGAGCGCACCTGTCCCCAGATTCCTGCTTCGCCCTTAGTTACAGCTTCCGCAAGCCATGGTGTCCCATCGGAGGGAGATGCCCCGTTCGATGTTGAAATTCGCCGGCGGCTCCGACGACATTAGCACTCGACCCTGGTTCTTGACGACGATCTCTGAGAAGTCGACCGCGTAGGAAGCCGTAGGAACGACGATCTCCCTTCCGGGCGACCTGTACCATCCCCCCTCACGCGACGCGTTCAGCGGCGATCGGCTTTGAGAGGCCGAGCTGTTCATCGCGTCGTCGTAAGGCGGCAACGAGCGACGGCAGGTCCTTGCAGCCTTTCAGCCGGCGGAAACCTTTCGCGGCTTCGAACACCGCGGCCGTCATCCACCGAATCATCATCTTGCCGTTGCGCCAGCGCTTCACGTTTCGGTGCACGTGACGCGTGCGACTGATGAGACTCTCGATGGGATTGGTCGTCGCGAGCGAGCGACGGAGTCGCGCCGACAGCGGCAACCGCAGCACCGTGAGTGTCTCGTCGAGCCCTTCGCGCACGCTTTCGGCCGCGCTTGGGAACTCGTCCTCTAGTCGTCGGGCGAGATCCGTGAGGAGGCGCTGGGCCTTCGCCGGATCCTCACAGGTATACGCCCGGCGGAGGATCGCGTGGACCCACGAGCGCTGCCGGTCGGGGAGGTACTCCAGAACGTTCCGAGTCTTGTGACACTGGCAACGCTGGACCCACGCGGCACGCCCGAACGTGTCGTCGACGGCACGCCGGAGCGCCTTCGATCCATCGAGAATCACCAGCACGGACCGGTCCGTGCGCAGTCCCCGACTCTGCAGATCGCTCAATAATCCCTGACAGACCGTGGCATTTTCGGTCGATCCGTCCCAGAGTCCGAGCGGATGTTTCTGTCCCGTCGCATCGATGCCCAGCGCGACGACCAGACAGTGCTCCGCGAACACGACGCCGTCGATGAAAATGGCCACCAGATCGACGCCGTCGAGCGAGGCGGTCTGCCAGGCCCGCACCTGCGCGGTCGTCCGCGCCACGAAGCGCCGGCTCACACTGCTCTTGCTCGTGCCGCGCATCCGGATCTCCGGGGGGAGCGGCTCCAGACTGCGCCCGTATCGTCGCGTCGCCACGCCCAACAGCATCTGTTCGACGATGCGCCGATCGAGCGGATCCGTGTGCGCCATGGCCGTGAAGGTCGGCAACGGCACCTCCTGCTTCCGGGCGCGCACACGCGGCCGGCGAATCTCTACCTTGCGCCCGCCCAGGACCACCGTGCTCGTCGTCGTCCCCGCGCGCCCGGCGTGGCGCTCGGTCTGGTGGGCATATCGCGGGCCGCAGACCGCGACCCGATCTTCTTCAAGCATCGCCTCGAGCACCTTCATCCCGGATCGGACGACGAGTTCCGTGAGCTCGGCTCGCGTGTCGATCAGCAGATCGACGAGCGGCAAGTGGCGGGTCGCGGACTTCTCGGCTTGGTGGACGGCGTGGACTGTGCGAGACTCCGACATGGCGGCTCCCTTCGTTGCGGCTTTCGCCGCGGTTTGCCCACCAGTCGTATAGCACGACCAGCGGGAGGAGCCGCCGACTCAATTTCAACAGCTACTGGGGCATCCCCTCGATGCGTGAGCTCGGTCAGGTACGCGAGCGCGTCCGGTCCGAGTTTCAGCAAATGCTCGCGCTGCAGATAGCGTTTGGCCCGTGTGCCCGAGACGGCGGCGACGTGTTGTGCGCGATGCTCCGGCAAGATCGAGCCGTCGCCCGATTTGAATTTCCGCTCATGCATCACCGCGAAGCGGCCGGCGACGATCCGCACACGATCGCGATAGAGATAGAGCGTGCCCGGGATCCCAATGGCCTCCGGCGGCATCGAGTACGGGTGGCTCTCGTGGATCACTTCCGCCGTCGGTCCGACGGTCACCGGCACGCGGAGGGCGAGATCCGCTGGCCCGACTTTGAGCGGCCGCAGCCGCGGCCGTTCCTCCTCGAGGCGCACCGCAGGGATCACCTTGGTCGCGCGGCACGGGCGCTCCGTATTCACCTCGGTGCGCCACTCGGCGAGTTGCCGCCGCAGATCGTC
>JAFAPL010000782.1 GCA_019247135.1 Chloroflexota bacterium
CCGATCTGCGCCACGGCGCGGGCCTGCTCGGCACGGGCTCCGACGTGCTCGGCTTCGACACGCCCAGGTCCATGGACCACCACTGGGGACCGCGCGTTTGGCTGTACCTGCGAGAATCCGACTTCTCTCAGCATCTGGCGGCCGAAATTCATAGGGTGCTTGCCGACAAGCTGCCGTTTGAAATCCACGGCTTTCCCACGCATTTTGTCGAGATCGATCCCGCCCGGCACACGGTGTTCATGTCGTTCACCGACCAACGGCCCATCAACCACATGGTGTTCGTGACCACCGCCCGACGGTTCTTCAATAGCTATCTCGGCCTCGATCCGCTCGCGCACGAGCTCTCGCCCGCCGAGTGGTTATCCATGCCCGAGCAGTGCTTGCGCACGGTCACCTCCGGATCCGTCCACCGCGACGACCTCGACGAGTTACGTCGCGCACAAGCACTGCTGCGCTGGTACCCACACGATGTGTGGCTGTACGTGCTCGCCGCTCAGTGGCGGCGCATCGAGCAAGAAGAAGCATTCGTCGGCCGCTGCGGCGAGGTCGGCGACGACCTGGGTTCGCGCGTCGTGGCTGCGCGTCTCGTCCGCGAGCTGATGCATCTCTGCTTATTGATGGAGCAACAGTACGCGCCCTACTCCAAGTGGTTCGGAACCGCATTTTCACGCCTGCGTTGTGCGCCCGATCTCACTCCGCACCTGTCCGCTGTGCTCGCCGCCGGCGACTCGCACGAATGTGAACAGCATCTCATTCCGGCCTACAGGAAAGTCGCCGAGATGCACAACTCGCTCCGCCTGACCCCGCCTTTGCCGACCGAAACCTCGCGTTTTCACGACCGGCCATTCCAGGTACTCCACGGCGACGTGTTCGCCGACGCGCTCCGCGCGGAGATACACGATCCTCGTGTGGCTGCGGTACGAGCGCACATCGGCTCGCTCAGCCAGTGGGCAGACTCGACCGACATTCTCTCGTATCCGAGCTGGTATCCCGTACTCCGCCAATCCGTGTACGAGTCCGCCCGCTAGGAGCGCGGCGGACGCGGCAGTCCGAATCCCAGTCCGTCCACGAAATTGCGATAATAGATAGCGTCGAGCTCGTCCGCCGAAAATCCCGCGGCCTCCAGGCTCGCGATCACTCGGGCGGCATCTCCGATGACGTGGGGATAATCAGTCCCGAACACCATCCGATCCGTCCCGACGGAGTCCGCCAGACAGCGCAGCGCCGGCGCGTGGTAACTGATCGTGTCGTACCAGATGCGCTTCAACGCCTCCGCCGGGCGGGCCGCGGTATCACGGCACTCCGGGTACGCGTCATAGCCGATCTCGAACCGTCCTGTCAGATACGGGAGCGCGCCACCGGCGTGCGAAGCGATGAACCGTACATTCGGAAAGCGCTCCAGCGAGCCACTCCACACCAGCCGCATCACCGCCAATGTGGTGTCGAACGGGAACCCGATCAACGGCACCAGCGCGTATCGGTCCAGGTACTCCGTTCCAACCATCGGCGTCATCGGGTGCAACAGAACCGGTAGTCGCAGCTCATCGACGCGCCGCCAGAATGGCTCGAACGCCGGGTCCTCCAGGGTCTTGCCGTGAATACTGGTGCCCACGATCACCCCGTCCAGTCCGAGCTGGAGGACAGCGCGGTCGAGCTCCTCCGTCTCGGCACCGGTGCCGAGTGGCACACTCGCCAGGCAGCGGAGCCGATCCGGGTTGCGGTCCTTGGCGGCTGCGTACGCGTCGTTGACCATTCGCGCGACCTGGAGCGCACGGTCGGGACGGAATGCGTACACGTTCGGGCTCGTCATCGACATGATCTGCACGTCAATTCCGGTGGCGTCCATCATCGCGAAACGTGCATCCAGGTCGACCATTGGCTCGGTCAGTGTGACCAGCCGCGTTCCGGCCTCCTCCAGATAGCGTCGGCCTGCGCGATCGGTGCCGATTCGCACACCCTCCCCGTGCTCCTCGAGTTGCTGGAGATACCCGCCGGGATAAAAATGGTTGTGAATGTCGATCCGCATCGAGTCAACGCCCACCGCGAGGCGGATATACGCCGCAGCTCATGCGCGACCACCGATGTGCTCTATTTCCAACATGCGATAGCTCGGATTGTTCAGCACGAGGAACATCAGGGGGTACGAAGTTCATGCTCGCGGCACGCAGGAACGCCGGCAAATAATACAGGAATGCGCCCTGGCCGATAGCCTTGACCGAGCTGCCAGTGTGGTGCACCCAGGCGCAGTCCGATCGAGCTCGGACGCGAAAATCCTAACACCCCCTTTGCTGCTCGAGGTAGCTCAATGACGCTGTCACGGCAGTAGACACGAGTGGAGCCCGCTGTGGCTCCTGGATTCTCACTCGCGAGCACGCGGCCGGGGGCGGCGTCGCGAGGTTCGCTAGCTTCTCTTCGGGCACCTCGGAACCTTCTCGGCAGCGTCAGCGTCTATGAGGTATGGCTCGCCTCGTCCGCCCGCTGCACCTCCGGCATCGTTGGTCCATCCTAGCCGCTGCCGCCATCGCCATTCTGATCGCCGCTGCTTGCGTGCAGCCGCGCATCAGCCCTTCATTACCACTGACTCAACCGGCTGCCACGCCTGCACCGTTACCAATCGGTGCCCGTTCGACACAAGCATCGAGCGGAGCCGCACAAGCGCAGCCTCAGCCGGCATCTGCGCCGGCTGCAAGCAGTGCGGACTCCACTGCACCGTCGCCTCCATCTGATAGCTCGAGTCAAGTTCAAACCTCGGTTCCGCCGCTCGATCGTATGGTCATCCGCAACGCGAATTTGACGGTCGAGGTTTCGGGCGACATGGAGCAAGCAGTCGCCGCGGTGCGGCAGATCGCCGAGCGCGGTGGCGGATTCGTGAGCGCGTCGAATACCCATCACGAGCGCGTTGCCAATCAGGATAGAACCGTCGCCGATCTCACACTCCAGGTGCGCTCCGACTCGACGGATGAGGCCATATCCGCACTCCGCGCTCTCGGTAACGTCACGGACGAGACCAGCGGCACGCAAGATGTGACCGAGCAATATGTCGACGTCGACTCCAACCTGCGCAATCTGCAAGCAAGTGAATCCGCGATCCTGAAGCTCATGGACAAGGCGACGCGCATCGAAGACGTCCTGTCGCTCCAGCGCGAGCTTACGAATATTCGGGGTCAGATCGAGCGACTCCAGGGACGCAAGAACTACCTCCAGAATCGCAGCGAGATGGCGACGATCAGCGTGTCACTGCGCTTACCCGGATCCGCCACCGCGCAGCTGACGAGCAACACGACCGCCTGGAATCCACTGGACATTGCACAACAAGGCTGGCAAGCGTCGCTGAATGTGCTGCGATCGGTGGCGTACGTGGTCATCATTGTCGCGGCGTTCTCGTGGTGGCTCGTGCCCCTGCTCCTGGTCGGCGGGTACTTGTGGCAACGGCGACGACGACCTGCGGCGCAAGTAGACGGAGCGGCGCAGTAGACGCGGCGGTCTACCATGGCGGCGTGCTGGCCACAAGCGATACCCGCCTCGAGCGCGTCAAGACCTCGTGGCGGCCGCGTTTCCTCGCCAATGGCATCGAACCGTTCGACTACGAGACCACGGTTGCCCGAATCGACCGATTCGAAGCCTGGCCCGATGCCTGGGCGACTACCGCGCGCGAGCACGAGGATCGAGCAGAGAAGGCCGAGCAGTCCGGCCATGCTGTCACCGCGGCTGGCTTTCGTCGTCTAGCAGCGCTGGCCTGGCACTTCGGGTTTTTCGCACATCCGCGTCCGCTGCAGCCGTGGCTCGAGGCTCAGCGGCGGAAGGCGGCGCTGTTCCGCAAGGCGGCACCGTTTCTCCGCCCACCGGCGGAATACATCGAAGTCCCATTCCGCGACGTGAAACTGCCGGCCTATCTTCGAAAACCGCTGGATGTGGAGCGACCTCCAGTAGTCCTCTTTGTTTCGGGGTTGGACTCCACGAAGGAGGAGCACACCACCTTCGAAAATGTGCTGCTCCAGCGCGGACTTGCGACACTGACCTTCGACGGCCCCGGCCAGGGCGAAGTCTGGGAGCACTTGCCGGGTATCGTCGAGTGGGAGCAAGCCGGCTCAGCAATGGTCGACGCGGTCCAGTCGCGAGCCGACCTCGACGGCAGCCGCGTCGGCATCGTCGGAGTGAGTCTGGGTGGATATCTGGCTCCCCGCTGCGCTGCGTTGGAGCCCCGCATTCGGACTGCGGCGGCCTGCGGCGGATTGTTCCAGCTTGGCGGTCGCGACCTGAACGACACGCTACACGGTCCACGATCTTTCCACTTCTGGAACACCGATGATGCCGCTACTCTTCGCTCAATTCTGGAGCGTTGTACGCTGGACGGAATAATTCAACGCATGGACCGGCCGCTACTGGTGGTCCACGGCGAGCGGGACGATATCACACCGGTCGCTGGGGCACGTCGGATGTACGAGGCGGCGGGTGGACCGAAGGAATGGGTGCTGTTCGGGGAGGGCAACCATGTTTGCAACAACATTCCGCATCTGTATCGGCCAGTGGTGGCGGACTGGCTCCGCGAGCACCTGGCGTGAGTGGTTGCTCGCGTTCAGTTTAGTCGCAGTTGCATCCTGCGCTCCCGTCCGGCTCGCGGCTCCGGCTGCCGCGCCGACCGTTCCACCGCGCGTCATCAAGGGAGCGTATGCGCAGGCATCGTCGGTCCAGGGTGCTCTTTATGTCGGGCGTGAAAAAGGCATGTTCGCCAACCACGGTCTCGACGTCGAGATGTCGCAAGTTGGCGGGACGCAGCAGGTTGCCGCGCTGCTCAGCGGCGAGCTCGCGTTCGGTGCGCTCGGCGCGAACGAAGTCGCGAATGCCGACCTCCGCGGAGCCGATCTGGTGATGATCGCGACGTGCTCGGACCTGCCAATTTTCTCACTGTACGCAAACAAGAAGTACACCAGCGTGCCGGACCTGGCTGGCCAGTCAATTGGTGTCACGACGGCGGGCTCCGCAACCGACGCGGCAGCGCACCTCTTCCTCAAGCAATTTGATGCGTTAGACAAGGTAAACATCGTTGCTGCTGGCGGCACAATTCCGTCCATACTTGCCGCGATGGATCAGGGAGCAATCGCCGGTGGGATTCTTTCTCCTCCAACAACCACGAAGGCAGACGAGGCGGGTTACACCGAGTTGGTAAACGGAGCGAAGCTTGGTGTTCCGATGAATCACAGTGGGATCGCTGTGAGCCGCGCCTACCTCAAGGACCACGCCGACGATGTCAAACAGTTTTTGACCGCGTACCAGGAAGCGTGGGCATACGCCGCAAATCCCAGCAACAAATCAGATGTGGTCGCGGTGCTCGCGCAGTACACGCAATCGGACGAACGGCTGGCTGGCGTCAGCTACGACGCGATGGTACCCGTGTGGACGGGGTCGAAGACTCCGCGAGTGAATCCGCAAGCCGTCGCCAACTTGCTCCAGGTCTCAGGTACGCCGGATGCGGAAAAGGCCGACCCGTCACAATTCTTCGACGACTCGATCATCGACTCGGTAGCGCCTCCGGCTTGATCGAATCCGTTCCGTGGCTCACGGCTGGATCGCTTCGATCCAGCCGGGCGTTTGCCAGCCAAAACGCTGTGCACACCAGGCCAGACAGGCCCTGAGCTGGCGGCGCTGGATACTGCGGACGCGCGGCGCTCCGGGCAGCGGCGGCTGGCGCGCTCTGTCGGCGAAGAAACCAGTCACGGCCGCAAGCGAGGCATCCACCACTTCGGAGCGCACCGCAAGACCCTCCGCGTACCACGCGACGCACGTCTCGGGATGCGGTCCATCTTCGACCCAGATGCTCTGGACGAAGGCCACCAGGTCGAATTCTGGTGGACCGAGTGACGTATACGGCCAGTCGAACAGGCGAAGACGTTTGCCCGACTGGATGCGGAGGTTATCCGAGCGCGTGTCGAGGTGCAGCAAGGCATGCGGCGCCGGCGCCGTCAGGAGTCGGCCGCCGAGCTCGGCAAGGGTCGGCACGTATTCATCGAGCCAACTGCGCGCTTCGCGGGCACGCCTTCCGGCGAGTGCGGCGACATCGTCCAGCCCAACGGTGTCGGCGAGAACCTGCTTCCACCCGATCGCGAATGTCTTCACGCCGTTGCGCCGCAGCCAGTCTGGCCAGTCCTCGCGGCCCAAAGTTGACCGGTGGAACGCGGCGTAATCGCGCATCGCGGCTCGCGCGTATTGGTCTGTCCACGGTGGAACCTGGGCGGGACCGACGTCTTCGAGCAGCAGCACATGCCAGCTGGCATGACGGACCGAACCGTAGTACGCGGGCGCCCAGGGCTGGAGCGAGGAGCCGAGCTCGCGATAGACGCGTTCCTCATCGACGAGGATTTCGCGCATGAACTCGGTCGAGGACGCATTCGTCCCTTTGAATATGGCCGTTCGATCGTCTGCCAGAAACAGACGAAAGGTCGCCGTGGGGACATATCCGCCCCAGACGCGCACGCCGCGACGAATTCGGCTGCCCAGGATCGTCTCGACCTCCCGACGCACGGCACCCGGCACACGCTGCCACGGGGGCTTGGGTTCCGGTCCCGAACGGTTCACGGACCGTACACTGGTCCGCGAAGACCCGCCATCCTATGCACCGCAGTACTGACCATATCCTCACAACGTTTGTCGGCAGTCTCATTCGACCAGCCGAGCTGCGGGAGCTGAACGCCGCGCGTGACGCTGGTCAGCCATTCGACACCGCCGTCTACGAGCAGACGCTGCGGACGGCCGTGGCCGACGCGGTGCGCAACGAGGCCGAGACCGGCCTCGACGTGGTTAGCGATGGCGAGTACGGAAAGTCCAACTGGGCTTCGTACATCCTGGACCGCGTCGGCGGATTTGAGGTCCGCCCGGCGCCGCCGGGGACGCCGGTGTATAACCGCTTCGGACGCGAGCGCGAGGAATTTGCTGATTTCTACTCGCAACAGCGAGTGGGAGAGTGGAATGCGCGCATTATCGTCTGTACGGGGCCGATCACGTACGACGACGCCCACATTCGACGGGACATCACGAACTTCCGGCACGCCCTGGAGCAGGTGAACGTTGAGGAAGCGTTCATGCCGGTGGTGGCGCCGGCGAGCTTCGTCCGAGAGGCTCAGAACGAGTACTACCCCTCGGAAGAAGGCTACGTCTATGCGATTGCGGAGGCGCTGCGGCAGGAATATCAGGCGATCCTGGATGCGGGCTTCGTGCTGCAGGTTGACGACGCCGTGCTCGCAACGATGTGGGTCGTCATGGAAAGCCAGGGCCTCGCCGCATATCGCCGCTGGGCGCAGCTGCGCGTGGAAGCGCTGAACCACGCTTTGCGCGGACTCCCGCAAGACCGGATTCGGTATCACCTGTGCTGGGGCAGTTGGCCCGGCCCGCACGTGACCGACATCCCGCTGGAGCAGATCGTCGACTTGCTGCTCCAGGTCAACGCCGGCGCGTACTCGCTGGAGGCCGGCAACGCTCGGCACGCGCACGAATGGAAGGTGTGGCAGTCCACGCGCCTGCCAGACGGCAAGATCCTGATTCCAGGCGTCATCAGCCACTCCACTCCGGTCGTCGAGCATCCCGAGCTCGTGGCCGAGCGGATCATCCGGTTCGCCGAGCTGGTGGGCCGCGAAAACGTCCTGGGCAGCTCCGATTGCGGCTTCGCTCAGAGCCAGGGGCTGATGCGCGTGCCACCGTCGATCATGTGGGCCAAGCTGCGCAGCCTGGCTGACGGCGCCAAGCTCGCGTCCCGCGCCCTCTGGTAGACCGCCAGACCCTCTGCTCCTTGCGCCTGCTCGACGTCGTCGCCCGCCGGCGCGCGGACGTCTGATGCTCAGGATTCGTGCGGCCGCCCGGTACGCTCGTGGGCGTATGGCCAAAATCGACGTGTTTCCCCACATCTTGCCGCGTGCCTATTGGGATCGACTGCAGGAGGTGGCACTGCCACGGGCACACATGATGAAGCGGATGCGCAACATCCCGGTTCACTGGGACCTCGACAAACGCTTCGCCATCATGGACCAGTACCCGGATTACCAGCAGGTCCTGACCCTGTCCGCACCGCCGATCGAGGAAGCAGTCGACCCGCCACTGGCGCCGGAGCTCGCCAGATTGGCCAACGACGAGATGGCCAAACTGGTGCAACAATACCCCGCGCGCTTCCCCGGCTTTGTCGCCTCGCTACCAATGAACGCGCCTGACGCGATCGTCCCCGAGATCGATCGTGCCATCGGCCAGCTTGGAGCCACAGGCGTCCAGATCTTCACCAACGTCAATGGCTTGCCGCTCGATCGACCCGAGTTCCGGCCACTGTTCGACCGCATGGCGGAGCTCGACCTGCCCGTCTGGGTCCACCCGGCGCGCACCGCCGCGACCGCCGACTACCCGGACGAGCCGCGGTCTCGCTACGACCTGTGGTGGGCCTTCGGCTGGCCGTTCGAAACCAGCGTGTTCATGGGTCGCATGATCTTTTCGGGTCTGTTCGCCCGCCACCCCAACGTCAAGATCATCACCCACCATTGCGGGGCGATGGTCCCCTATTTCGAGGGCCGCGTCGGGGGCGGCCTCGACCAGTTGGGTAAGCGCAGCGACGACGACGAAGACCTGGCCGGCAAAGCACGCGTGGGCGGGCGCCCGATCGATGCCTTCCGTCGGTTTTACGCCGATACCGCGTTATTCGGTTCGACCGCTGGCCTCGTGTGCGGGCTCGCGTTCTTCGGCCCAGAGCACGTCCTCTTCGGCACCGACATGCCATTCGATCCCGAAGGTGGCCTGGGCTTCGTCCGCGACACCATCGCCTCCATCGAACGCATGGGCCTGACCGACGAGGTCAAGCACAAGATCTACGAGGGCAACGCGCGCCGCATGCTGCGCCTGCGGTCTGTCTGATTGTCGCCGCGCGTCTCCGGGGGCGCTCGGCAGGGGTGCCATCCACACTGCATGCCTCAAGGCTAGAGAACAGGGCGTCACGTAGACCGTCACGTGGAGCGTCACGCGAGGACGATTTTCGAACCAATTTTCTACAACCTGCGTCCAAAGCGTCACGCCGGGCGTCACGTGGCGTGTTTGACGCCACTGCTCGCGACTCAGTACGGTCCACCGACCGCATGCAGCCGAGGCACCGCGAGTGACTGACACGCGGATTGGAGTCGCGGTGATCGGCGCCGGCATGATGGGCAGTCACCACGCCGAAACGCTCGCGCACCACGTGCCAGGAGCGCGCCTCATCGGCATCGCCGACCCGCTGCCCGGACTCGCCGAACGTCGGGCCGCCACACTGCGTGACACGCGCTGGAGGCTGGATTACCGCGACCTTCTTTCCGATCCCGAGGTCGATGCGGTCGTCATCGCGACGCCCGGTCCGTTTCACGCGGACGCCATCGTGGCCGCCGCGAACGCCGGCAAAGCCGTCTTCTGCGAGAAACCGATCGCTCACACCCTCGCCGACGCGGATCGAGCGATCACCGCCACACGCGCCGCACGGGTACAGCTCCAGGTAGGCTTTCAGCGACGCTTCGACCCCAATTTTTTCCGCGCCCACCAGATCGTGGAGCGCGGTGAGCTTGGCGACGTGCAAGTCCTGCGTTCACTCACGCGCGACCCAAAGCTGCAGCAGCCTGAGCGGGTTCCGGCATGGGGCGTGTTCCTCGAAACGCTGATCCACGATTTCGACGTTCTCCGCTTCCTGTCCGGCGGCGCCGAGCCCGTCGAGGTCTTCGCGATGGCCGATGCGCTGATCCTGCCAGACTGGAAAAGCCGAGGCCTTCTAGACACGGCCGTGGTCACGCTCCGCTACGACTCCGGTGCGTTCGCGACCGCGGACGCCAGTTTTCAGGCCGTGTATGGCTATGACGTGCGAGCGGAGGTCTTCGGCTCCGCGGGCATGGTGAACGTCGGCGACGCGAGTCCAGTCCGTATGGTGCACCACAGTCCGGCTGGGTCCAGTACACCGCGGCCGAACTGGTTCCTCGATGTGTTTGCCGAGGCATACACCGCGGAGCTGGTCGATTTTGCCGAGAGCGTTCGGACGGGCCGCGAACCTCGCTGCACTGGCGAGGATGGACGTGCCGCGCTCGCCATCGCACGGGCCGCCATCAGGTCGGTCGAAACGGGAAAGTCCGTCAAGCTCGCCGAGCTCTGCTGACTGGCTGATTTGTGACACTCCGACCGTCCACGTGACGGTGTACGTGACGCTCCGCGTGACGCCTGGTGCGTATGGTCAGGGTGTCATGAATGCGCAGTCGGCAGCGCAACGAGCCGATGAGGGCCCTTTCAGCCTCGGTGAGTGCAATCGCGCGCTCGCACACTGGAAGGACGGTCGGGCTCAGCCGCGTCAAGTCGGGATCGGTCGGGCAGCAACGATCTGCCTGGCCAACAAGGAGCATGCTCTCCCGATCGACGGAATC
>JAFAPL010000413.1 GCA_019247135.1 Chloroflexota bacterium
TGGCGTCCGACCCGCCTTGGGCGCTGGGTCAACCGAGTCCAGGGCTGGTTGTCTGGTCTCGGGCTCCCGCCACGGTTCATGGCCGCGCTGCAACTGCGTGGCCGCTCATCCGGCCGTACACGCTCGGTCCCGGTGGTCATTGCCTCCGTGGACGGCCATCACTATCGGCGCGTCGCTGGCCCAGTTCGGGGCGATCGCAGCCCAGTACCCGGTCTACCGGATCGATCCGCCGGAGACATAGGAGTGGGTTGCTCCAGGTGTGGCTGAACACGCGGCGTGAACGGCTGCAACCCCGGCTGGTGTGCGCGTGTTTGAGCCGAATATGCGGCCATTCCGATTCGGACTGCTCCTCGAACACTTCACGAGTCCGGCGTACGTCAAGGACATGGTTCAACGTGCCGAAGCCGACGGCTTTTCCACCTTCCTCATCCGCGATCACCTGATCGAGCCGCCGTTCGGCGACCAGTACGCCCCCTGGATCACACTGGCGACTGTCGCGCAGACAACCACCACCATCCGTCTCGGTACGCTCGTCACCGCGAATGACTTCCGCCATCCGGCGGTACTCGCCAAAGAGGTAACGACGCTCGATCAGTTCTCAAATGGTCGAGTGGAGCTCGGCATCGGCGCCGGCTTCTTTCGCGAAGAATTCGAGCGTGCGGGTCTGACATTCTTTTCGAACAAAGTCCGCGTCGATCGCCTGGCGGAGTCAGTTGAGGTACTGGATCGGCTGCTCCAGGGCAACTCGTTCAGTTATCGCGGCGAGCACTACACGTTCGACAATTTCCGCAACTTTCCTCCGCCGGTGCAGCACCCAAGACCGCCTATTCTGGTGGCAGGCGCCGGGCGCAGGGTTCTCTCGATTGCCGCGAAGCATGCCGACACGGTCGCGCTGCTGTCATCGCAGCTCAGTGGCGGAGTCCTGGCGGACTCGGCCTGCGCGAGATCGGCGCAGCACGCCGCGGAACAGATCGGTACCGTGCGGAGGGCCGCGGGAGAACGGTTTCAGAGCCTCGAGCTCAGCGTATTCGCCTCGATCCTCAGCACTGACGATCGACGCAGCGCGGCCATTGAGGTCGCGCGCCAGCGTGGATGGGACGTCACGGACACCGAGATCCTCGACATGCCCACGATGCTCATCGGCACGACGGATCAAATAGTCGCTGACCTGCAGCGCTGGCGTGCGAGCCTCGGGGTGTCATACATCGTGGTAAGAGATAGTCACTTCGACGCCGCTGCACCTGTAGTACGCCTTCTCGCCGGCAGCGGATGATTGGTTGCCGCTGATGGTGCCGCCAGCGGACTGCCCGCGAAGCGTGACGTTGGTCGGGTCGCCGCCGAACGCGCGGATGTTGTCGTGCACCGAGCCCGGCGCAGGTCGACCGATGAGTTTTCGCCCCTTGCGCGGTCTGTATAGGGCGGAAAGGGAGAGCTCGTACCTGTATGGACGTAACCGTTGCCGAACCTCTGCCGCGGGCATCCTCGCCAGCCGGTCGACAATCCGCTAAGGAAGCCACTCACGCCAGAACCTGGGTCCTGGCGCTGACCTCAGTCGCCTCGTTCATGGTGGCGCTCGACGCGCTCGTTGTATCGACGGCGTTGAGCACGATCCGCGTCGATTTCGGAACAACCATCGAAGCGCTGGGATGGACCGTCAACGCCTACAACCTGAGCTTCGCGGTATTGCTCCTCACGGGCGCCGCGCTGGGCGACCGCTTCGGTCGACGCCGCGTCCTGGGCGTTGGTCTCGGCCTGTTTACGGCCGCGTCGATCGGGTGCGCTGTGGCGCCCAACGTGAGTTGGCTCATCGCCGCGCGCGCCGTGCAGGGCGCCGGCGGGGCGATGGTCATGCCGGTTGCGCTGGCGCTGCTCAGCGCGGCGTTCTCTGGAAGTTCAGCGGAGCGCGCCCGCGCGCTGGGCGTCTTCAGCGGCTTGACGGGTCTCGCGCTGCTCGCTGGCCCGGTGGTTGGCGGGGCCATGGTCCAGGGCGTCTCGTGGCACTGGATCTTCTGGCTGAACGTGCCGATCGGACTCGTGACTGTCCTGCTGGTGCAATCGCGGCTGTCCGAAAGCTCCGCTGCGAGCGCCCCGCTCGATCGCGCGGGACTGCTGCTGGCAAGTGCTTCAGCGCTGGCAGCCGTGTGGGGCTTGTCGCGCGCCAATGTCGCGGGCTGGACCAGCCCCGAGGTCCTCGCCGCTCTGGTCGGAGGCCTGGTGCTTGGTATCACTTTCGTTGCCTGGGAACGGCGCACTCCTGAGCCGATGATCCCGATGCGCCTGTTCCGTTCGCGGGCATTTGCGGCGGCGAATGCAGCGTGCTTCCTCTTTACAGGCGCGCTGTACGCCGCACTGTTTTTCAACGCCCAGTTTCTGCAAACGGCGCAAGGCTACGAACCGCTCGCTGCGGGCGTGCGCTTGCTGCCGTGGACCGCGACGCTGTTCATCTTCGCGCCACTTGGTGGTCGACTCGTAAGCCGTCTCGGCGAGCGGCTGCTGATCGTCGTCGGTCTGGTCATGCAGGCGTTCGGCCTGGCGTGGCTGGCGCGCATGTCAGCTCCGGATCTCAACTTCGTGGAGTTCGCTGCGCCGCTGCTCATCGCCGGCGCTGGCGTTTCGCTGGCGATGCCGGCCGCGCAGAACGCCGTGTTGAGCTCGGTGAGCCCGACTGCGATCGGCAAAGCGTCCGGAACTTACAACATGCTCCGCTTTCTCGGCGGCGCGTTCGGTATTGCGCTGAGCGGCACCGTGTTCACGGCCAGCGGTGGATTTGGCTCACCCCAACTGTTCGCCGCGGGGTTCGCGGCTGCGCTCGCCGCGGCGGCGTCGCTGTCGCTGTTGGGAGCACTCGCGGGCTTGCTTGTTCCGCCTCGAGCCACCACAGTATGACCGTGGCGCCGGCGCGGTACGACATCGGCGATCAAGATGCATTCCAGGAGCTGGTGGAACCATATCGCTACCAGCTCCAGGTGCATTGCTACCGCATGCTGGGCTCTTTTCAGGAAGCCGAAGACCTGGTCCAGGAAACCTTCCTGCGCGCCTGGCGGGCGCGTGACCGCTTCGAAGGTCGGACTTCGCTCCGCAATTGGCTATACCGCATCGCCACCAACGCCTGTCTGAATGCGCTCGAGTCAACTACCAGGTCGCGCCGGCTGCTCCCGCACGAGATTGGTCCGCCCAGCACCAGCTTCGAGCTGCCGCGCCGCGACGTCGGAGCGGAGATTCTGTGGTTGGAGCCCTATCCTGACGCCGCATTACCTGATATCGCGGATGGCGCTCCGGGGCCGGAAGCCCGCTACGACATGCACGAATCCATCCAGTTGGCATTCGTCGCGGCAATTCAGCAACTTCCAGCACGACAGCGCGCAGTGTTACTGCTCAGGGATGTGCTTGGGTGGTCCACCAATGAGACGGCCGAATTGCTGGAGTCCAGCGTCGCATCCGTCAACAGCGCACTGCAGCGTGCGCGCGCATCAATTGAGGCCAGCACTCCACGTGCCGAAACATTGGACCTCTCCGCCGAGGATGCGAAGCAGCGGGATCTCGTTGGACACTACGTCACGGCGTGGGAAGCATCCGACATCGATAGCCTGGTCGCGTTGCTTCGGCAGGACGCCGTGTTATCCATGCCGCCGTTCCCTGAGTGGTACCGTGGCCCGGAGGCAATTCGAAGTTTCCTGAGTTGGGGCATGCGCGAGGAAAGGCGTTTCCGACTACTCGCGACGCGAGCGAACGGTCAGGTCGCATTCGGACAGTACATCTGGCAGGCGGAGCACGCCGATGCTCCGCTCGAAGCGCACGCGTTGATCGTGCTGACATTCGTCGAACACGCGATTGCCGCGATGACGATCTTTGTGGACCCGCGCCTGGTAACGAGGTTCGGCCTGCCAGCCACGCTCCCCGCATGACCACACTCGCCGCTGTCGCACTGCAACGCCGCTCACCGGCTCGCGACGCCCACGATCGCTCGGCCAAAGCCGAACAGCACAGATCTCGTAACCGGTCACCGGGCTGGGTGGCGGAGCTTCTCGGGTCCTGGCTCCGCCGACCGAGAAGCAGCGGCTGCGTTCGCCATTTCTACGCCAGCTAAGTCGCACGAATGGGCCGCGACGGTGGCGATCCAGGTCGCGGACTCATCCACCTCGGCGCTGGCGCCGCTACAAGCCCGCCGATCCTGACTATGTTCCTGGTGTCGTATCGACACTAGCGTGAGGCGCGGGCGCCCGGCTCAATCCGCTCAGCGACAGGCACGCCAGGACGCAGGCGCCGCCGACGATCGTGGTGGCAAGAATCGGATCGCCAAGCAACAGGATCCCGAGCAGCGCGCCCACGAGCGGCTGAACCACCAATGAGAGAGCGCCGAGCGTCGCGCCGGCTGACTGCGGCACCGCGAACCAGACCACGTAACAGACAACGCCGTTGATCAGCGCCAGGTACAGCACACCCGCCAGGGCAGGCCGATTCCGAGCTGCAGCGCGTACCAGGCAACGACGGGCAGCCACACCATGCAACTGCCAGTAAACGACAGGGTCAGGAAAGTAACCGGGTCGTAACGCCGCGTGAGTCGGGTGCCCAGGACGGTGTAGACAGCTTCGAACGCCAGGCCCGTCAGAATGAGAATATCGCCGAGCGGGCGAGCAGCCGCCGTCGCGGACTCGTGCCCGGCTGCTCCGACGACCAGGATGACGACGCCGAGGAGTCCGATCACTAGGCCAGCCGAGCGCAGGCGGCCGAGGTGCTCACCGGCGACGATGACTGCCAGGAGCGTCGTGAACAGGACTTCGCCGACGATCAGCAGCACGGCGTCGGTCGCCGTGGTCAGGCTGATGCCCAGATACTGGAGCATGCCGCTAACCGAGACGCCGACCAGGCCGAGCACGAGTAGCCGCGACGTGTCTCGGATCGGCGGCAGCCGGCGAGTACGCCCGCGCAGCCCAATGACGCCCCAGAGGACGCTGGCTGCAAGAATGAAGCGCAAAGCCGCCAATAGTGGCGGCGGGATTTCCTCGAGCGCGACTTTGGCCACGACGTAAGAAGCGCCCCAGAGCGCATTCGCGACGACCAGCAGTGTGGTTGCGAGTGAGTGGGGCAGAGGCCGGCTCACGCGTGATCTCCGACAGGCCAGAGCACGACGGGATCAGCGCGAGGATCGGGTCACGTACACGCGGGATGAAGCGTACCCGGCGCCTCGTCTTGCCGTCTGTGATGGTGTTTGGCACCGGCTAGCCTGCACGCGTGTCGAGCGGCCGCGCAGGCGCTGCTGCACGCAACTGGCTGATCCCCCGGCCGGAGCTGATTGCCTGCCTGGAAGACGGGGCCGCGGGTCCGGTGACCATTGTCCGTCGCGCCAGCCGGTAGTGGCAAAACGGTCCTCGTGAGGTCCTGGCTCGGCACCGGAGAACCAATCGACTCCGTTGCTCACAACCTGCGGCTCATGAAGAGCGCCGACGACGCCTGCAATGCGCGCGACTATACGGTGTTCCTGGAGCAGCCGTCGGGATATGGACATGTGGATCGACCGGTATTCACGACGTTCTTCACCATGCTTTCTCCCACTCTCTTGACGCCCGAGACCTCAGCCGTCCTGATCGTCGACTATCAACACCATGTGATGGTGGGCATCAACTAGGGTGACCACGACTTGATTGAATTGAACGGCCGTGCACTGGCCAGGGCCACACGCACATTCAACGTGCCGGTGATTCTCAGCACAATCGGTGTGCAGAAACCGCGATCCAGCGAATCATTCACGCCGGAAGTCGGCCGCTGACGCTGAACTCGCTCCAGACGAGTGGGTCAGAGATTGGAAGACCACGCCGTTCACGGAGGCCTTCATCAATGCGATGAGCTGGTACAACGCGGCGTACGAACCCCTGCGCTCTCAGGCCCACCCGAGTTCCACTGCGGACGGTACGAGCTCGTGCAGCGGATCTCTTACCACTACGTCGCGAGCTTCTCCAGGCTCGAGGTCGAAATAGTTGTCGCTGAACTGCGTCGATTCGCTCGGATAGGTTAGATGTGCGAAGAACACGTACCGATCCACCGGCGCACGCAACGTGATGCGCAGCTCGTGAGTATCCGACGTATCGACGGTCATTTCAGGTGCGGCGGCTTGTCTGTTGAGGTCCTTGATCGCGGTGAAGAAGTGGCGGTTCGGCGCAAACGCGCCGCTGTTCGACCGCACCGTCACGTAACGGTCCGGCCCGCCGGCCAGTTCGCTGGGCATCCAGTGCGACACCGCTCGGCTGGCGCCTGCTGGCACGTTGACTTCGCGGTGCGATTCCCACTCGAGCTGGCCATCGAACATTGCGAGGCGAACTGTCGCCGTGTCGCGTACGTCCCGGAGCGTGTCATTCGTGAGCCACAGCTCCAGTCCACCATCGGGCAACGCTTTGAAGGATGCCAGGACGGGCGCGTACACCCGCCGCAGGTAGTAGTAACCCGCCTTGCCGAAACCGTAGTAATCGAGGACACTCCAGCTCAGTACGGGCCAGCAGTCATCGAGCTGCCACACCAGGGTGCCCGAGCAGTGTGGCTTGCGTCGGCGGAAGTGCTCAATTCCGAACTTCAATCCCTCCGCCTGGGCGATCTGACTGAACGCGATGTACTCCTCCAGGTTGCTGGGCAGCCCTGTCGTTCCCAGCATCAGGTCGTCGCCCTTGTTCTTGGGATTGTCCTTGTTGTGCCAATCCATTGCCGGACTGTGATGGTAGAGTTGATCCTCCGGAATTGCCCGGCGAAGCGTCTCCAGTACGGGGGCCGCGTGCATGCCGAACTCCGAGATGAAACGGCCCATATCCTCGGCATAACGAACAAACGAGACATTCTCAGGCGTTGCTTCGCGTCGGGGACGCTCGCCAAACCGCCTGGGGAAATTGCCGTGCCAGACTTCCCAGTTGTGGACGTTGCCCTCCTCCCGGCTGTTGTGGTCGTTGCCGCCGTACGGGCTGCCCGGCCAATACGGAGTTCTGCCATCCAGGTCGGCTACCGCGGCCGGTAGAACCTGGTCGTAGTACAGCGCGCCATATGGTGGCGGGTGCGATTGATCCCAGTACTGGCGATCGTGCAGCCATTGATTCTCGTTGTTGCCGCACCACAGCGCCAGGGACGGGTGACTGCGCAAGCGGCGTACCTGATGCCGCGCCTCGGCATCCACCTCGGCGATGAAGTCTGGATCGTCCTCCGGATACATGGCACACGCGAACATGAAGTCCTGCCACACGAGTACTCCCAGGCGGTCGCACTCGTTGTAGAAGTGATCGTGTTCGTAAATTCCGCCGCCCCATATACGGAGCATGGTCATATTCGCCGCTTGAACACGCTCCAGCAGAGCCGTATAGCGCAGCGGCTCCACGGCACCGACGAACGAGTCACACGGGATCCAGTCGGCGCCTTTCGCGAAAATCGGGACGCCATTCAGAACGAAGCGAAAATACCGCGTCCCGCGCTCAGCCGGGTCCGGCGACTGGTCGAGCACGAGCGTTCGGATGCCGACTCGACGTTGATCGGTGTCGAGTGGCAGACCGTCGTCCAGCAACGTGACGGTGAGATCGTACAAAGCCGGCTGGCCGAGCTCGTGGGTCCACCAGAGCGCCGGCCGGTCCAGGGTCAGGTAGGCGGTGTCATCCAGCTCCGGGGTGTCGCCATCGAAGGTCAGATCCGTCTCGAAGACGTCCGCCCCTCGGCTGAGACGGACATGTGCGGCGAGCGGGCCGTGTCCTGCAAACCGCTCCGCTTCCACGCGAACCGCGACCACCGCGCGTCCGCCTAAACGACTGATCTCGAGCGTTGAGAAGTGGACCCCGCGCAGCGCAGCTCGCCGCTCGCGGCTCAGCTCGACCGGTCGCCAGATTCCGATGGTCGGCAGCCGCGGACCCCAATCCCAGCCGAACCCGAACTGGGCCTTGCGCATGGCGGTGCGCTCCGGATTCCGACCCCATGCGCTCAGCGTCTTCCCGGCAATACGTCGCGGAGGTGGGTCGAATCGGATAGCCAGCACATTCGCTTCGTGTTGCCGGAGTTTCTCAGTGACACCGACGATCGCAGGCCGAAACATGTTGTGGTGCTCGATAAGTTGGTCGCCGTTGAGGAAGACCGTGGCAAAGGTATCCAGCCCTTCGAACACGAGCTGGAGCCGTTCGTCGTCGGCGAGCGATTCCGCCGGCGCATCGAAGGTCAGCCTGTACCACCACTCGCGCTCCTCCATCCACGCGCAGGCCGTTTCGTTGTGATCGAAGAACGGGTCCGGGATACGCTTGGCGGCAATCAACACGCGGTGCACGTCGCCCGGCACCGGAATGGGCAGCCAGTCGGCATCCATGTAGTGCGGTTGGTGGGCGCCAGCCGCGAGGCCTTCGCCGGGCGCAAAATCCTGGACCTTCCAGCCGTCCGAGAGCGCGTGCATCATCGCGGGCTACTCACGCGTGCGGTCGCACTGGAGTTCAAAGCACCATCTTCGGCGTACACGGACTCGGTATGCGGATTCCGGAGCAGGTGCAGAAGTATGCGACGCGTTGCACATCGCCGCTGGGATTCGCGCACGAGAGTCGTCGAGTTCAACCGTAGCCACGAGTCGAACGCCCGGAATCTGTGTAAGCGCGCAGGTGTGGCAGTTCGATGTACCGCCGCCGCCAGCTACGACCACGCAGAAATGCCGATCAGTCATCTGCATGTCCTTGCCAGACCAGCGCCAGCACAGAGCCGGTGGCAGCGGCTGCGTGCGCTTACGCGCCGCGTTGACAGTCCACCCACATGGGCCATAGTATCGGACACGGCCGACAGTCATCTGTCGACAGTTGACAGGAGCCAATGCTGACGGACGCCCTGGCGGCGGAGGCGGTGTTCGCGCCCCCGGCGCACCAGACCCTGTTCTCGGTCCCGCGCCGCGGCACGATTGTCGTCAGTCTCTCCGCGGCCGATGTCGAAGAGGTCTACACGCTGCGCGCCGACCTTGAAAGCCGGGCCATTCGGCGTGCCACGGATCGTCTATCAGATGCCGACCTGGCCGACCTGGAGCGCCTCCTCGACGTGATGCGCGCGGCCAGCCGCGCGGAAAACCTCACTGCGCTGTTGGACGCGGACATCGCCTTCCATCGAAAGATCGTCAAGGCAGCAGGCTGGCCGCAACTCCACCGGATTTGGGAGAGTCTCCACCCGCGCACCCTCACGCTCTACACGATCGAGACGCTCGTCAAATGGTCGCCTGAGATGCACGCCGAGCGTCACCGACCAGTGCTCGATGCCTTGCGTGCGCACGACATCGACACGGCGGCGGCTGCGATTCGCCGGCACATTCTCGAGGTTGGGTCAGAAATAATCCGGCTGGGACAGGGCACCGGTGAAAGCTCGGGGATAACTCAAGCGGTTCTGGCGTGGGGGCCCGATTAGTCGATCTGAGCATGAGACCTGGGAGGAATTTGCACAGCGCATTGGCGCCGCGAAATGTGGTGCCATTGAGTTACCGCGCAATTGATCGTGGACCACGACTACTCGCATTTGGAGAACCTGACGAAGCTCGACCAGATCGGCCGCCCGCGCGGCTTCAAGAGCGTATCCTTGCTAATCAAATGGGTTGCCATTACCGCGGCCCAGAGCGTGCGGGGGCCAGCGTCGAGGACTAGCGCCGATCTATCTCTGTGAGGTGCGCGCATGCAGTACACGCGTCGTCAGTTGGTCAAATCAGCGGCCTACCTGCTAGGCGCATTCTCGTCGGCCGCACTACTCGAGGCCTGCAGTTCGCCGTCGCCGGCAGCCGCGCCCACCGTGGCGCCACCACCGGCGCAGCCCACCTCGGCGCCGGCGCCGACTGCTGCCTCGGCGGCGGCGACGACCGCGCCGGCACCTACGTCCGCGCCGGCGGCTGGCGCAATCACAGGCGTAACGCCAGCTGCAGAAGCCGCGGGGATGGTTGCGCCCAAAGCGGCGCGTGGCGAGCTGACGCCAGGCACAATCGTGATCGCCATTTCGGGTGGTCCAGAAGCCGACGCGCACACACGCCTGGCTTCAAAGTTCACCGAGTACACCAAAGGTAAAATCCAGGTCCGTGTCGAGGAGCTGCCGCGGGGCACGCCAGGTACGGCCAAAGCGCTGACCACGCTGCAGGGACAATCTGATGCCTGGGACGTCTTGAGCGTCACTAGCGACAACTTCGAGACGTGGGGCGAGGCCGGCTTCATGGCTCCGCTCAAGACCTTCATCGGCAATCCGGACCTGTTCAACGCCCAGGCCTACAACCTGGACGACTTTCCCAAGGCGCTACTGGATATTCCGAACGTCAAAGGCGAGCAGATCGGCTTCCCACAGGAAGCCAGCACACTCATGTTCTTTTACCGCAAGGACCTGCTCAAGAAGTACGGCATCCAGGAGCCAGGCCCGAAAGGGTATTCGTGGGACGAGCTGCTGAACAACGCGCTGGCACTCAAGCCGAAGCTCGCGGCCGACGGTCAGACCGATATGTTCCCGCTCGTGTTTGGTGTCAAGCCAACCGGCCACGCCAGCATTCAGACCCAGAATGTCATCTGGTCATACGGTCAGGAGATCTTCGACGAAAAATGGAATCCGCAGCTCACGTCCGACAAGGCGAACCAGGCGATGACCATGCTGACGGACTTTCTGTTCAAGCACCAGGTCGTCAGCGAAGGCATCACCGGGTACGAGTACCCCGAAGTCTTGACAGCGCTGCAGGAGAACAAGGCCGTCATGGCGCTGCAGTGGAATGCGGCGGCGCCAACAGTACTGGATGCCTCGAAGTCTCCGGCCTGGGGACCTGACAATACGGCCTTCAGTGTGTATCCATACGGGCCTGGCGGGCCCGACCAGAAGCGCATCCGTGAAAGCGTTTGGGCCGTATGCGTCTCGAGCTTTTCCAAGCAGCAAGAGGCGGCCTTCTCCTACCTGGCGTGGTTCACCAGCAAGGACGTGGCACGCGACTATGTGCTCAATGGTGGTGGTTCCTCTGGCCGTTCGTCGCTGCTGACGGATCCGGACATCGTGGCGAAGAATCCGCAGTATCCGGCTGTGTTGAATGGTTTCAACGTCCTGCACCTGGTGCCGCGTATACCCGAGTGGTCGTACATCTCCGGTTCGATTCTCGACCCGGACATGAGTGCGATCTGGAGCAAGCAGGTGAGCGTCGCGGATGGCCTCAAGAAGGCAAACGACGAAATCGTCAATTACCTGAAAGATCAGGGCGTACTGTAGCCGGAGTCCACTATGCAGGCGTACCAGCCAGCCCGGTCGTCGACGATCGCACGACCGGGCTGGCAGAGGCAGGTCCAACACTGGCTCGGCGCCGACCGGACCTTGAGCTGGCTCCTGCTGGCGCCGGCGCTCATCGTCATCTTCGGCGTGTTTGTGTATCCGCTCATCTACAGCTTGTGGATGAGTTTTCAGGCGTACAACATCGTTACGCCACCGCGTTTCATCGGGACACGCAATTATGAGCGCATCCTGACGGACGAAACGTTCTGGCATTCCGCTCTGGTAACCATCCAGTTCGCCATTCCGACGTTCGTCATCGAGGTGACTCTCGGATTTGGCATGGCGCTTTTGTTGGAGCAGCACACGCGCGGGCGTGGAGTGATGCGCTCCATCATTTTGCTGCCGCTGCTGCTCACACCGGTGGTCGAGGCGCTCAACTGGCGGGTCATGCTGAACTATGACTTCGGCGTGGTCAACTGGCTCATCGGCCTGGTTGGGATTCCCAAGGTGAACTGGGTCAACGATGCGGTACTGGCTATGCCAGCCCTGGTCGTGCTGGAGGTCTGGCGTGTGGTGGGATTCGAGGTACTTGTGTTCTCGGCTGGTCTGGCGGCACTGCCACATGAGCCATTCGAGTCGGCCGAAATCGACGGTGCCAGCAGCTGGCAACAACTCATTTACCTCACCCTACCCATGCTGATGCCACTGTTTGTGGTGGTCGCGCTATTTCGTTCGTACGAGCTGCTGCGCGTATTCGACATCGTGTATGGACTGACTGGCGGGGGCCCCGGCCGAGCAACGGAAACACTCAGCTTCCACATTTTCAACACCATGATCTCCGGCTTTCAGGTGGGGTATGCCTCCGCGGCGGCATACGTCCTGTTCGCGATGAGCCTGGTGCTCGTGCTGGTGATCATCAAGGTCCTCGGCCTGGGCGGACTCGAGACAAGCGAGTAGGAGGGACTGCATGGCCATAAGCTTCAGGCGGACGCGGCGAGGCCGACGAGGAGTGGATCCGGTGTACGTCTTCAGCTGGATGTGCCTGAGCGTGTGGATGATCTTCGCGATCTTCCCTGTTTTCTGGGGGTATTTGAACTCGTTCAAGCCACCGGAGCAGATCTTCGACCTTCCGCCGAAACTCATTTTTACGCCCACGCTGCACAACTACGCGGTGATATTCGGCCTGGAGGTGGGCGCCGAAGCTGAGGGGGTGACACAGACTCAGCAAGCGACCGGCGCCGTCAGTCAACTCCCGCGCTACTTCCTCAACTCCTTGATAATCAGCACGGGGACCATGGTGTTGTCCCTCTTGCTCGGCTGCCTGGCAGCGTATTCACTCGCGCGCTTCAACTTCCGAGCGAAACGCTACATGCTGCTCAGCGTTTTGTTCGTGCGCATGGTCCCGGCAGTGGTGCTGGTCATCCCGATCTACACCCTGTGGCGCGCGCTGGGTCTGCTGGATACACACCAGGGGCTCATTCTGGCGTACCTGTCATTCAACCTGCCCTTCGTGATCTGGATGATGCGCGGCTTTTTCGTCGACATCCCCGTTGAGATTGAAGAGGCGGCTCTGATCGACGGCTGCTCGCGCTTGAGCGCGCTGGTGAGGGTCATCTTGCCCCTCGCGGCGCCTGGGATGGCAGCTACTGCCATCTTCGCTTTACTGCTCGGCTGGAACGAGTTCCTGTTCGCCGTACTGCTGACGGCGGATAAGGCCAAGACGCTGACACCGGCCATTCTCAACTACGTCACCGATCGCGCCGTCCTGTGGGGGAACCTGTACGCGGCAGCCTCGATTGTGTTGCTGCCGGTGCTGATCTTCTCGCTGGCGGTTCAGAAGCACCTCGCGCGTGGACTCACCGGTGGAGCCGTGAAGGGCTGAGCGCCGACACTGTTCGAGCTCACCGGCCGTTGACACACGCGCACGGCCGCCATACCGTATCGCCTTGTCGACCGGTATACAATCGATGGGCCGTAACGGAAAAGTCCAGCCGCCGCTGCAAGCGACCACCCTCCGCGGCGAGGTCTATGTCGTGCTACGTCACGAAATCCTGGCGGGCCGCCTCGCGCCCGGCTCTCGCCTCGTCGAAGCCGAGCTTGCCGCCCGACTCGGTGTCAGTCGCAACCCCGTCCGCGAAGCCATCACGCGTCTGGAGCAGCAGGGTCTGGTCGTTTCGATCGCCAATCGCGGCGCCTTCGTCGTCAGTCCGACGCCCGAGCAGGCGCATGACATGTTTCTGTTGCGGGCGCATCTGGAGCATCTGGCTGTGCGGCTCGCTTTTGCCCGCTACCGGCCCGGCCTGTTCGCCAGTCTCTCGGAAGTATGTGGCGCAATGTCGCGCCTGGCGCGCACCTCCAGCCGCGTCGGCGACGATCAACTAGGCGACTTCAGCTTGTTGGACGCGCAATTTCATACACGCCTCGTGGAGGCCGCGGGTAGCCCCGCGCTCCTCCGCGCGTGGGAGACGGTCGCGCCAACCGACATTATTTTTCTTTACGACCGGACGCGTTCGGTCGCGTTCACCCGCGCCGAACTCGACGGCATGGTCGCCCGCCACCAGCAGCTCGGGGAAGCGCTTCAGGGTGGAAACTCACGCGTCGCACTGGCGGAGCTGCGCGCGCACTTCATGGCTGCTTCACGCCGCGACACGGTTTCGCTCGATGAGGGCAGTCTGGCGATTCTCGATTGGGGAATCGACCAGGACGGCGAGGTGTCTCGATGAGCACACCTTCTGTCCTGCAACAAGATGCTCGAGTTGAACCTGGCGGTGTCTTTCTGGGCTGCCGGGCAGTCGTTCCTTCGACGGAGGGGTAACCGCGTGGTGAGCGCACGAAAGCACGAGCGATCAGACGAATTGTGGCAGCGCGGCATGAAAGCGATTCCGGTGGGTACCCAGACCTTCGGCAAATCGCCGAAGCAGTGGGGGTTCGGAACTGTACCGAATTATGTGCGGCGCGCCCAGGGCAGCCACATCTGGGACGTCGACGGCAACGAATATGTCGATTATGGGATGGCGCTTGGGCCGATTATCCTCGGCTATAACTATCCGTCCGTGAACGCCGCGATAGCGCGGCAGCTTGCGGACGGCAGTATCTTCTCACTGAACCATCCGCTCGAAGTGGAGTTGTCGGAGCTGCTGATTGACGTGATCCCGTGCGCGGAAATGGTGCGCTTTGGCAAGAACGGCTCCGACGCAACGGCCGCGGCAGTGCGGCTTGCGCGCGGCTGGACTGAGCGCGACGTAGTTCTCTGTTCCGGATATCACGGGTGGCAGGACTGGTATATCGGCTCGACGAGCCGTCACCGTGGCGTGCCAAAGGCGGTCCGCGACCTGACGCATCAGTTTCCGTACAACGACCGGGATGCCCTGCGAACGTTACTGCGAGAGCATGACGGAAACGTGGCCGCGGTCATCATGGAGGCCAGCAACTTCGAGCCACCGTTACCCGGATATCTCGAGGACGTGAAGGGGCTGGCGCATGACGCGGGTGCCTTGCTGATTTTCGACGAGGTCTTGACTGGTTTTCGGATGGCGCTCGGTGGTGCCCAGAGCTACTTCGGCGTGCTTCCGGATCTTGCGGTCTTCGCCAAAGCCATGGCCAACGGCATGCCGGTGTCAGCGCTCGTGGGTCGTGCCGATGTGATGGACCTCTTCAACGAGGTGTTCTATTCGTTCACCTTTGCTGGAGAGACGCTCTCGCTGGCCGCGGCCGTGGCGACGATTCACGAGCTCCAGAAGCCCGAGGTTCTGCACACCGTGTGGGCTCGGGGAGGCGAGCTCAAGAGAGGCTGCCTGGAGCTGATCGCGGAGTTCGGCCTCGACGGAGTTGTCGCCTGCAGCGGGTACGACTGTTGGCCGAGGTTGTCTTTCGCAGGTAACGACGACCACGAAAGCAGAGTGCTGGAAACGCTGTTCCGACAGGAGGTGACCAAGCGTGGGATTCTCATGCGGACAGGCATGTTTCTTTCGTACTCGCATTCCGCCGACGACCTCCGTCAGACGCTCGACGCCTATGGCAGCGCGCTCGAGTTGATCGCCCACGCCCGTCGCGGAGGGAAGCTGGAAGAGCGACTGGATGGGCCTGTGATCCAGCCCGTGATTCGCGATCAGATTCGCGTGAGTGGTTAGTAAAGGGGGATAGGGACCATGATTACTGACACGGTAACTCGGCGTGAGGCACTGCTACGCATTTCGGCTGGAGTAGCTGCGGGCGCCGCCGCCCTGCAGGTTGGATTCCCGGCTGTCGCTAACAGCGCTCCGCTCAGCGCCGCGAGCATGACGCTCCAGGCGTGGATCAGTCGCGGGGCACCGCAAAGCGATCTCGTCGTCCAACAGATTCAGAAATACAATGCCGAGGTGGCGGCGAGCGGAGTCCAGTGGCAGACTCTGGACGTTTCCGACGACATCGACGCAAAGCTCGCGGCTGCCGCCTCCGCGGGCAGCGGCTTTGCTGATGCGTACATCGGCGACGACTCACTGAGCTGGGCCTCCCGCTACATTCAGGCAGGCTGGGTTCTGCCACTCAATCCAATTCTGCAACCTCTTGGGTTCGACTGGAGCGACTTCGCTCCCGGCACGCGCTGGCAGCTGAATGGCCAGGACTACATGTTGAACTATGGCCCGAGCGGATTCTTGCAGTATGTGAACCTCGATCATCTCCAGGCTGCCGGCCTGGACTTGACGCAGAATCCGCCTGACAGCATGGAGACGCTGGTCGAGTGGGCCCAGAAGCTCACACAGCGGGACGATTCCGGCAACATCACGCGTTCCGGCTTTCTGATGACTGGCACCGGACTGCAACCAACCGTGGTCTGGGGACACGTCCTTCAATCCCTCGGCTACTCACTGGTCGGTGCGGATGGTCGGTCCACCAACTTCAACAACGACGCTGGCCGGCAGGCCGCGCAGTTCGTTCTGGACCTGTTCAATACATACAAGGTCTCCGACGCAAACGTCAGCGATCGCTACAAGGAGTGGTTGACTGGCAACGCATCGATCTTCTGGTCGGGTGACTGGGTGATAGGATCCAGCCTGCAGCAACAAGGTTTGAACTTCGATGTCTGGAAGATGCCAACGTTCAACGGTGGGCGCGCGTCGCAGGCGAGCCTGGAGTCCATGATGATCTTCAAACAGTCCGACTCGAACCGTATCACCGAGGCTGGCAAGCTGCTGAAGTGGTTCATGGCACACTCCGGCGATTATTACGCGACCATCGGCGACATTGCGCCCTTGAACTCGGTGCTCAATTCGTCGCAATACCAGAACCGGCCCGCCAACAAGTACCTGTGGCCCGTCCAGGACGCATATAGCAACCACTACACGTTCGCGCAGGTGAGTCATCCAGAGCAGGACCTGAACTACTACGGCAGTCCACTGGTGAGCCGCAACCTGGACACCGTGTGGTTGGGCAACGCGAGCATTCAGGACGGACTCGTTGCGCTCGAACGGGACGTGCAAGCGGTCCTGGCGAAGGCACCGCTCGCGAGTTTCACGCTCACCTAGGGAAGCATGACGGCTGGCTTGCCGGGGCTGGGTGCGCCAGCGGTAACGGCCCCGGGTTACCCGCGTACGCGGCGGCAGCTGCTGACGCGTCAGGATCGCGTCGCGTACTCGTTTCTGTTGCCCTTCATGTTGTTGTTCACCGCGGTGACGCTGTATCCGTTCCTGAGCGGCCTGGTGTTGAGCTTCACGGACGTCTCACCGCTGGCTCCGGAGATTCACTGGGTCGGCATCGATAATTACGCAACACTGCTGGGCCAGGACGCCATCTTCCGCGGCAGCCTCGGCGCAACGGTGCTGTACGTCGGACTACTGGTCCCCGCGCAAGCCGTGGTGGGATTACTGCTCGCTCTGTACGTCAACCAGAAGCTCTGGCTCAATCAGATTTCTCGCGTCGCCTTTTTCGCGCCCTTCGTGTTGTCCGTCTCCGTCGTCGGGATCATCTGGGGCTGGATTCTGGAGACGCGCTACGGATTGCTCAATCTGGGTCTCGCGGCGCTGCACCTGCCGGGCAGTACTCCGTGGCTGACCAACGTGAGCTGGGTGATCGTTGCGATCGTAATCGCAAGCCTGTGGTGGCACATCGGATTCAGCATGGTGCTATTTCTGGCAGGGTTGCAGGACATTCCGTCCGAGCTGCGCGAAGTCGCTCAGATTGACGGTGCGAATGGCTGGCAGGTGCTGTGGTATGTCGTAATCCCGCTCCTCCGACCGGTCACCTCTCTGGTCGTGGTCCTGTGTGTAATCGACGCGATCAAGGTATTCGGCCTGCCGTGGTTCATGACCAACGGTGGGCCGGCGGGTGCGAGTACGACGGTCGTGTATGACCTGTATCTCAACTTTCAGTCAGTGCACATGGGCTACGCCTCGGCGATTGGCTTTTGTCTGCTGGTGATCATGGTCGTGCTGGCGCTCGTTCGTCAGGTGTTTCGCGAACCGACGTGATCGTACGCGCACGTCGGCACCGACTGCGTGTCGGTGACGTGGTCCTGTTCGTCCTCGGCATCGCGGCGACGGTCTTGTGGCTGGTTCCCATCGTCTGGCTGTTCGTGTCGTCCGTGAAGCCGGAGGGTGAGATTTTGACCAGGACGCCGGAGCTTCTGCCGCAGCACGTCATCCTGGACAACTACTTCACGGTTTTCAAGCAGCCTGTCCTGAAGTGGTTTCTCAACAGCTTGATCGTGGCCGTTGGTGGAACGATTCTTACGCTGGTCGTGAGTGCCACGGCTGGGTACGCGTTCGCGCGCTTCCGGTTCAAGGGCCGCCAGGTTCTGTTCAGCATCCTGCTGGCGACACTGATCGTCCCGTTCGAAGTTACGATGATTCCGCTGTACCTGTTGATGTCGGGCCTGCATCTGACGGGAACGCTGGTGGCCATGATTTTGCCTGATGCTGCCAGTGCGGTCGGCGTGTACATCTTTCGCAATTTCTTTTTCAGTTTTCCACGCGATTTGGAAGACGCCGCCGCGATCGACGGCTCAGGTCCATGGGGAACGTTCTGGCGAGTGGCGCTGCCACTTGCGGTGCCGTCCATCGTCGCAGTGGCCATCCTGAGCTTTGTCGGGTACTGGAACGCGTTTCTGTGGCCGTTGTTGGTCAGCAACGCCGATACCACGACCATGAGTCTCGGAATTGCCGCTTATCGCCCCGGCGCGAGCAGCACCGGACGCAGTCAGGCGATTGGACCGGGACTTGCCGCGGCGACACTGCTTGCTGCTCCCACGTTGTTGGTCTTTTTCGCTCTCCAACGCCGATTTATCGAGGGCGTTACGACCTCAGGTCTCAAGCAATAGGAGAGGAGAACTCGTTGCCAACGCTCAAGGACGTCGAGTACGTCACAATTGCGCAGGACCCGAACCACGCTCACTGCCTGAACCAGGTCAATATTCGCGCACTGCGCAACGGTGACGTCGCCGTCATCTACAACGAGGAACGATTCCCGTTCCACCACGACACCGGACAGTCTGTGATCATCTGGTCCTCTGACGGCGGCCGAACCTGGGACTATGCGAATCGACAGGTCGTGCTTCCATATACGGAGGTCGAAGGCAACTGGGACTGCGGCCTCGCCGAGTTGGCGGACGGGAGCCTGCTCGTGAATCTCACGATCGCGGGCTTTTTCAAACGCGGCGTCAAGCCCGAGCAACCTTCCTGGGCCGCGCGGCCACTGACGCATGAGTTTGGCGACTGGACGTGGTCGTATCGGCTGCGCAGTTGGCTCGGGACGTATGTGTTGAAGTCGAGTGACGGCGGACGGACGTGGACGCGGCCGATACCTGTCAACGTGCGACCGTTGAAGCACGGTGGTTGTCGTCTGGGAGCGTTGCAGATGCCAGATGGGCCTATTCTCCTGGGCGTCTACGGTCGCATCCACCAGTACGGCGAAGAAGACCCGATGGAGACATCGCG
>JAFAPL010000998.1 GCA_019247135.1 Chloroflexota bacterium
TCGTTCTTCGACCCGAGCCTCGGAACGAATGGTCAGGCGTGTGTGACCTGCCATCAACCAGACCAGGGATTCTCGGTCACAACCCCGTTCATCGATACGCAGTTTGATCGAAGCCAGGGACTCGATCCGCTATTCCGTGCCAACGACACCGCGACGCGACCAGATGCTGACCTGTCAACCACTGGCCGCCGGCGGCAGGCCTTCGAGCTTGCACTCCAGCTGGGTGTGTTCCGCATCGGCAAGACGTTGCCAGCGAGCGCCGAATTTACAGTTGACTCCCAGAACACGTCACGATTTGGACCGCTCCCGAACACGGCTGATCCACAGGCGCCCGGTCAGCCGACGCTGTCACTGTTTCGCCGACCCCTGGCAACGACCAATACCCGGCTGGACAGCGTCGTGCTCTGGGACGGTCGCCAGAACATCCACAACTTGCGCACGCAGGTCAAGGCGGCGGCGCGTACGCTCATGCTCGGCCCGAATGTGACCGATGCCCAGGCAGATGATGCGGCGTTGCTGATGACGTCGGTGTTCACGGCGCAGGACATTGTTCGCGACGTCGGCCCGCTGTTCATTCTCGGCGCGCACGGAGGTTCCGAGAACCTGAAGTCGATGGCCACGTCCCCATCGGCGCCATGTCTGCCGCTCACCGACCCCACTCAGGCCCAGAGCGTGCCGCCAGTCACGCCGGCCCCGACCGGCTGCACGGATCCGACGCGCCCGTTCGACCTGTATTCCGCCTGGTCCGGCTTGCCGGCCAGGACAGGCTTCGCGTCAGTCGCTCGTGGCGAGCAGCTGTTCAATACGCGGCAATTCACGTTTGCGGGCATTCCCGGCACGTTTTCCTGCACGGCGTGCCACACGACTACGGATGTCGGCAATTTCCCGTTTGTCAACCCGAACAATGCCGCGCCAAATGCTTCGCTCTTCGTTCGCTACGGACTCGATTCACCGGAGTTTCTGGCCCACCTCGCGCAGCTGAATCCACGCATCCACAGCTTCGTCGACCGCACAGCCGGCCTGCCGGTCTATTCGATTTCCATCTCCGTACCGCCTGACCAGATTGGGCCGACATGCGGGCCCGCTATCTTGCCGAACCTCACCACCGGTCAGCCGATGCTCCAGACCCTGAATCGCTCGACGGACCCCGGCCGAGCGATGGTCACCGGTTTGTGCGCCGACCTGGGCGGGTTCAAGCCGCCGATCCTGCGTGGTCTGGCCACCCATGCTCCATACTTCCATAACGGAGCCGCGGCGACGATCGAGGACGTCGTGAACTTCTACGATACGATCTTCCAGGCGAAGTTCACCGAACAGGACCGCGCCGACCTTGCGGCATTCCTCCGCTCGCTCTAATTCGACCTGGTCGCCATGCGAATCGTTGCTGTGAACCAGAACGGCTCCGGAAACAGCATGATCAGGTAGTCGCGCGACGGGCCTGATCCTGTTTTAGACGATCGGTATGCGCTAGTACAGCGAGGCGGAGGACTACCGGGCGATGAGGTTGGCCGGTTAGGATGAGCCATCTCGTGAGTCGAGGTGGAGCGGATGCCAGGCCCGAAGCCGCCGCAGATTGTCTTGAGTGAGGACGAACGAGTTGAGCTGGAGCAGTTGGTGCGAGCGCACGCGACGGGTCAAGGACTGGTCCGTCGTGCGCGGGTGGTGCTGTTAGCGGCGACGGGCTACAGCAACATGGACATCGCTCGCGAGGTGCCCATGGACGAGGAAGCGGTTGGGCTGTGGCGACGGCGCTGGGCCAAGTGGTCCCGTATTCCGGTGGCGGACCTGAGTGTGGCGGATCGGCTGTCTGATGCGGCGCGACCGGGTGCTGTCCCGCGGCTGACCGCAGAGCAGGTGTGCCAAATTGTGGCACTAGCATGCGAGCAGCCAGCTCGTTCGGATCGGCCGATCAGCCAGTGGAGTCACCGCGAATTGGCCGACGAGATCGTTCGGCGTGGAATCACCGACCGTATCTCACCGCGCCACGCTGCGCGCTTGTTAAAAAGCGGCCGATCTGCAACCGCACCGAGTGCGTTATTGGCTTACCCCGGCCGCCGACGCGGATCGCGACACCAAGATTGCTGACGTGTGTGCCGTCTACCGAACCGCGACCGAACGCGTCAAAGCGGGCCAGCGCACCATCAGCACTGACGAATTGACCTACATTCAAGCGTTGGAGCGATTGGCGCCGGACCTGCCGCCGCGGCCGGGTAAAGTGGCCCGCCACGAGTTTGAGTACAAGCGCCACGGCACCTTGTCGTTCATCATCAACTTCGACGTCGCCAGTGGATGCGTTGTGTGTCCTTCTGACGGGCCTACTCGGACTGAGGCCGACTTCGTCGCACATGTGGATCGCACGATCGCCAGCGATCCGGCCGCCACACAGTGGCACTTCGTGGTCGACAACCTGGACATCCACCGCTCTGAGAGCCTGGTGCGGTACGTTGCGGAGCGGGACGGCATCACCAGCAACCTTGGCCTGAAGTACGTGTGTGGTGTGTTGCGATCCAGAGCGTCGCGCGCGGCGTTTTTGGCCGAGCCGACCCATTCCATCGTGTTCCACTACACACCCAAGCACGCTTCGTGGATGAACCAGGTGGAAATCTGGCTCAGCATCCTGGTTCGCAAGCTCCTCCGTCGCGGCAACTTCCGCTCCGTCGACGACCTACGAGCCCAGGTGCTGGCCTTCATTGACTATTTCAATCGGACCATGGCCAAGCCGTTCAAGTGGACCTATCAGGGCAAACCACTCTGTACATGAGCCAATTCATCGCCGGCCAGATCAACGCCGGGCTGTACTAGGGCATGTAGACGTCACTTGCGCCCAGATGCCGCGCGAGCCGTTCGAGCGCATCCTGGGCTTCGCTGACCTCCGCGTCGTCGAGCCACAGGCCGCGCACCCGCAAGACGCCAGCCTGTCGATCCAACTTCAGATCCGCTCGGCCGCGCAGGCCGCCTCGCGCGAGCAATGGCAGGACGAAGTAGCCATACTGGCGTTTCGCTTCGGGCACGTAGATCTCGACGCGGTACCGAAACCCGAACAACCGCTCGACGCGGCTGCGCTCCCACATCAGGTTGTCGAAGGGCGCCAGAAATGTTGGCGCGTGGCTCGGAACGCTCAGATCGCCGTCGAGCAGGTCTGACGTGGAGTACGCCGGCGCTTTCCAGCCCTCGACGCGCACCTGAGCGAGTTCACCCTGCTGCACCAGCTCTTTCAGCCGAGCTTTCGGCTGTACGGCTGGTTTGAGGCGGTAGTAGTCGAAGATTTCAACTGCCGTGGCTATGCCGAGAGCGTTCATGCCTCTCAAGAGGAGGTAGCGCGTAGCTTCTTCTTCGCCAGGATCACTGATGTCGAGCCCAGGGGGCAGCACACGTTCCGGGATGTCGTACAGACGGGCAAAGCCTCGCGTGCGCTCGGAGCACATGACCTGCCCACGGTCGAGCAAGTCCTCCAGGACGAGCTTCGCGGGTTTCCAATCCCACCACGTGCCGCGGGCATCGCGTGGATCCTCGAACGCGGCCGCGCCAATCGGTCCTTCGCTACGGACCCGTTCGAGGACGAGTGGATACAGGTCGGCGTGGTCCGTGCGTATGCGCGCCCACCAGCCGCGCGATTCGCGCTGCATGCGCCGCATTCTTGGAATGAAGTAGCGGTAGTCGGCGATGGGCAGCCACGAGGCCATGTGGCCCCAGTACTCGAACCCACGCCTGCCTTTGTAGATGGCACTGTGAAGCTCATCGCTCGAGTACGGACCGACGCGCGCAAACGGCACCAGCAGGTGGTTGCGAGCGAGGACGTTGACCGAGTCGAGCTGAATCGCGCCGAGGCGGTCGAGCAGATCGATCGGCTGAATGTCCT
>JAFAPL010001061.1 GCA_019247135.1 Chloroflexota bacterium
CGACTGCGCGGCGCGACCGCGCGTCGTGAAGATGGCGCGAACCGTCGCCAGGGCCTGGTCCGTAGGCACCTCATAGGCGAACGTCTCGGGCATGTCGCCGAGGGCGGCCATGCCCCAGCACAGTTTCGTCACCTGCAGGCCGGTTGGGCCGAACGCAACGCGCTCCATCTTCTCGACGATAGCGGCCGTGCGGCCTCGTGCGCACGGCGCGGTAGCGTCAGCGCAACCGGTCGAGCTCAAAACCCTGGTGCGCGAAAACGGCGCGATCAGCGCAGCCATCCAGCTCCGCTCAATGGGGTTCGTTAGCCCGAAGTGCTAGGCCACGCCGAAAATCCAGCGAAAAAGGGCGCGCTCACGCGCAGCCGCAGCTATGGCGGATACGGATCTCGGTGTCCAGCACGACCTCCTGTCGCGGAAGCTCGTCACCATGCAGGCGCTCGATCAGTCGCTCCAGGGCCACGCGCCCCATCGCCTCGGCAGGTTGGGCGGCGCAGGTCAGAAATGGTTCTTCGGCGACGATCTCGACGTCGTCGAACGTGACGATGGCCAGCTCTTCGGGCACACGGATGCCGAGGTCGCGGGCCGCGTCCAGGGCACCGAACGCGAGAAAGTTGTTCGCCGTCACCAGACCAGTCGGTCGATCCGGACCCGACAGCACGCCCAGCGCGGCGCGGTGGCCGGCCGAGCGCGTGAACGGCACGCGCCGCATCAGCTCCGGGCAAATTGACAGTCCTCGTGCGGCGAGCGCATCACAAAAGCCGAGCTCGCGGTAGCGGGCGGTGGTGATCTCCAGCGGGCCGGAGACCAGGGCGATGCGCTCGTGTCCGTGATCGATCAGATGCTCCGTCAGACGGCACGCCGCCGAGCGCGACTCGCCGCGGACGATGTCGGCCTGGACGCCATCGACGGTTCGGTCGATCAGGACGAACGGGACTCGCTGTCGCGTGAGCAGCTCCAGACTCGCACCTGAGCCATCCCCGGCCGGCGCGAGCAGGACGCCGTCAACGCCAAGCGAGCAGACGGCGGTGAGAAAGCTCTCTTCGCGTTCGAGGTCCTCGTCGCTGTTGCCGAGGACAATGGCGTAGTCAGCCGCGCGGGCGGCGGCTTCCGCCCCGCGTACGAGTAACGGAAAGAACGGATTGGAGATGTCCGGAATCAGCAGCGCCAGCACGCCCAGGCGATTGACCACCAGCGACCGCGCGGCACGATTGGGGATGTAACCGAGCTCGCGCAGGGCGCGCTCGACGCGGCGCTGGGTGGCGGGGGTGACCGTCGACGAGCCATTGACGACGCGCGACACGGTCATGCTGGAAACGCCGGCGCGGCGGGCCACGTCGGCGATGGTCGTGCGGCGAGGGGGCGTGGGTGAGGTGGTCGTCTGTCGTTCCTGTGTGTTCCGGAGGCTTCGGCGAATGCGACCTGGGTGCTTTGACGTCGTGTCCGTTGAATACGAGAGGCGCTGCGGTGCTGTACGGGCCGGGGGTGGCGCGCGGATGAAAGACGCGCGGCGAAGGCGGTGTGGTCGAGGTGCGGTGCGGCGGTGCAGGTGGTGGAGAAAGGGTTACTTGACGGGGTGCAGCCCCCCGCGTATGTTAGCGCTACCAAGCCACCGTAGGGGGATTGTTTCGCTATGCCACGCATGGCCACTCTCGACCGCATGCGGGGGATGCACCGCATACTCGGCCTGCCAAATACGCTTCGACGCGCCGCGAGCGCCGGCGCCATCGGCGTCGCCGCGCTGGCGGCCGTGACCGCCTGTCAATCAACGCCAGCCGCTGCGCCCACCACTGCGCCCGCGGCACCCACCACGGCTCCGGCTGCCGCAGCCCCGAAGCCGACGACTGCACCCGCGGCGGGCGCGCCGGCGGCGGCAGGCGCGGTTGGACCGGACACGTACATCGCGATCATTTCCAAGGGCTTCCAGCACCAGTTCTGGCAGGCCGTCAAGCAAGGCGCCGACAAGGCAGCGACCGACTTCAACGTCAAGATCACGTTCGAGGGACCCGAAACCGAGGCGATGGTCGACAAACAGATCGAGATGCTGCAGACCGCGCTCGGCAAAAACCCCAGCGCCCTGGCATTCGCGGCACTGGATAGCAAAGCGGCGATCCCGCTGCTCCAACAGGCCCAGTCCAGGAAGATTCCAGTCATTGGTTTCGACTCGGGAGTCGATAGCGACATCCCGGTCACAACCGCGGCCACCGACAACATCGCCGCGGCGGGTTATGCGGCCGACAAAATGGCCGAATTGATCGGTGACAAGGGTGAGGTCGCGCTGGTCGTGCATGATCAGACGAGCCGTACGGGCATCGATCGTCGCGACGGATTCCTGAATGAGATGAAGGCCAAGCACCCTGACGTGCAAATCGTCGACGTGCAGTACGGTGCTGGTGATCAACTGAAGTCAACTGACATCACCAAGGCGATCATTGCCGCGCATCCGAATCTCAAAGGTATCTTTGGCGCGAACGAGGGTTCAATCGTCGGCGTCTTGAATGGTGTCCATGAGTCGGGCAAAGACAACAAGATCGTCATCATCGGTTACGACTCGGGCCAGCAGCAGCTTGATGCGATCAGGAGCGGCGTACAGGCTGGTGCAATTACGCAGGATCCCATCGGTATCGGATACAAGAGCGTCGAAGCGGCTGTGAAAGCCATCAAAGGTGAACAACTACCGAAGACCATCGATACCGGTTTCCATTGGTACGACAAGACGAATATTGATTCGGATCAAATCAAGCCGCTTCTGTACAACTGACGGCTTCGTTTGGCGGTGCCGCGCACGACACGCGGCGCCGTCTGCCTTGCAGCTGAGCCGTAGCGTCGGAACCCAGGTCGGCACGTGATGACCTCAGACGCTGCGACAGGCGTGGACGAGTCGCCGAGCGTGCTCGTGCGCATGGAGGGCATCGAGAAATCGTTCCCGGGTGTGCGAGCCCTCGACAGCGCGCAGTTCGAGCTGCGTGCGGGCGAGGTGCACGCGCTGTGCGGTGAGAACGGCGCCGGCAAATCCACGCTGATGAAGGTGCTGGCCGGTGTGTATCCGAAAGACGCCGGCCGGATCGTCTTCAAAGGCCGCGAGGTCGAGATCCCGAGCCCGAAGGCGGCGCAGGACCTGGGGATCAGCATGATCCACCAGGAGTTGAACCTCATGCGTCATCTCACGGTGGCGCAGAACATCTTCATCGGGCGAGAACCGCGCTCACGGCCGCGGTTCTTGCTCGACGAGCGGCGTATGAACGCGCAGACGGCAGAGCTGTTCGAGCGGCTGCACATCCGGCTCGACCCGCGCGCCCGGGTCGAGCATCTGACAGTCGCCATGCAGCAGATGGTCGAGATCGCGCGCGCGCTGTCGCTCAACAGCGACGTCCTGATCATGGACGAGCCGACCGCGACGCTGACGGACGATGAGATCAACCACCTGTTCGGCATCATCCGCCGTCTGCGCACGCACGGCGTCGGAGTTGTCCATATCTCGCACCGCCTCGAGGAGCTCAAGCAGATTTCGGATCGGGTCACCGTGATGCGCGACGGTCGCTACGTGAGCACGGTGAGCACGGCCGAGGTGCCGATCGACCGCATCATTTCCCTGATGGTCGGGCGGACGATCTATGAGGCCACCCCGGAGCTGCCCGACCAGCCCAGGCAGGAAACGGCGCTCGAGGTGCGCCACTTCAAACGAGGCACCGCTATCCGCGACGTGAGTTTTTCAGTCAGGAAGGGTGAAATCGTCGGGATGGCGGGCCTTGTCGGGGCCGGTCGCACGGAAGTGGCGCGCGCGATCTTTGGGGCTGATCCGATCGATTCCGGCGAGGTCTTCGTCAAGGGTAAGAAGGCGACAATTCGCAGCCCGAAGGACGCGGTGCGTTATGGGCTCGGGTATCTGTCGGAGGATCGGAAGCGTTACGGGCTGGCGCTCGGCCTGGACGTCGAGGCCAACACGGTCCTGGGCGCGCTCGAGCGCTTCGTGGCGGTGCTGGGATGGGTTCGCGCCAGGCGGACGCGCCAGGTCGCCGAGCGACAGGTGCGCAGCCTCGCGATCAAGACGCCATCGTTGCAGCAGAGGGTTCGGAATCTATCGGGTGGCAATCAGCAGAAGGTCGTCGTGGCGAAGTGGCTGACTGCCGATTCGGATGTACTGTTCTTCGACGAGCCGACGCGGGGCATCGACGTCGGCGCCAAGAGTGAGATTTACCGGTTGCTGAACGACCTGGCCAAGGAGGGGAAGTCGATCGTCATGATCTCGTCGGAGCTGCCCGAGATCTTGCGCATGAGCCATCGCGTACTGGTCATGTGTGAGGGCCGTCTCACCGGCGAGCTCACTGCGGGCGAGGCGACGCAGGAGGCGATCATGCAGTACGCGACACAACGC
>JAFAPL010001115.1 GCA_019247135.1 Chloroflexota bacterium
CAGCCCGAATGACTAGGTCGGCGAGGGTGTGGGGGTCAGTGCCGCGCCACCTGCGGCGGTTGGAGCGGGCTCGGCTAGCGGGACGGTTTCCTCGAAGACTGCCTCCAGCGCGGTTGGCGGCTCGTCATCGCCGAGCGGTCGCTTGAACACCCACACGCCGGCGTCGATCGCGGCCAGGTCCCAGCCTTGTTTGCCGAGCACGTTGGCGCGTAGCTCGACGTCAGGTTCGAGTGGGTTGCCCATCGAGACGAGCTTGTACTCCCAGGCCTGCCGCTGCGCGTCTGAGTTGTCATGTTTGCGTTCGCGCCGTTCCACCTCTGGAGGCTAACGCGCCGTCGATCAAGATGCACCTACGAAGTCGTAGGCGGCCCGCGCGCTGCGGGCGATCACTCGCGCCGCTTCGTCGGGGTCAGCGTCTCGGGTAAGAACGGCAACCACGGCTGAGCCGCGGGGCGCGAACACGATGCCGACGTCGTTGCGGGCATCCGGAAGCTCGCCCCACTTGTGCGCCAGCTTCACCCAGAACGGCAGGTCGCCGGTGAGCCAGGCGTTGGTCTGCTTGAGCTCCAGGAGCTGCAGCGCCGTCTCGGACACCTGCGCATTCACCAGTTGACCGGTGGCGATCGTGCGCAACAGCAGGGCCATGTCGCTGGCGCTGGTGGTGTGGTCGCCGTCTTCACCAGCCCTGTGATCGACGATGTGCGTGGCGGTCAGCCCGAGGCGGCGCGCACTCGAGTTGACCCGGTCGACCCCGATCGCGTCGAGCAGTACCAGCGCGGCGATGTTGTCGCTGTCCTGGATCATCAGCTGCTGTAGCTCGCGGACTGACAGCGAATCGCCAATGCGCGCCTGCAGGACGCCGCTCCCATCGGTCCAGTCGTCGGAGCGGACCTCGAGCAGTTGATCCGGATTCAGTGTGCCCTCTTCTTCCTGGGCAAGCACCTCGGCGAGGATCGGCAGCTTGAACAGGCTCGCGGCGGGGTAGACGGCCTGCGCGTCGAGGCCGGCCGTCGCGCCATTACGCAGGTCGACGATGCTGGCGCTGACGCTTCCGCGCGAGAGACCCAGCGTGGCCGTGTCCAGGCGTTTCTGGAGCTCGGCGTCGCCCTCGAGTGGGACCGCGGGCTCCGTCGAGGCTGGTGGGCGGACGTACGTCAGGCCGCGGATCGCCTCGCTGATCGTGCCGGGTCCCACGCTGAGAATGCCGACGACGACGATCAAGACGAACAGCGTCAGCCAACCGCGTACGTTGCTGCTTTCTTGCGGGCGCGTCGAACGGACGCGCGACGCACGAGTCGAGCTCAGGGCCGGCAAGACTCAGTCTGGCCTACAAGGGCGGTGGGATGATGAGCTTGGTGCCGACGTGCAGGACTCGCGGATCAGGCAGGTTGTTGAGCGCCTGGATGCGGTCCACGGTCGTGTTGAATTGCGTGGCGATGCGGCCGAGCGTGTCACCTGACTGCACCGTGTAGTTCGGTTGCAGCACCGTCGCGTTGGCCTGTATCGCGCGCGGGCCCTCTTGAGCAGGCAGCGGTGCCGTTACGGTGTCCTGTACGCCCAGGCCGGCGGTGGTGGCGGCTGAAAGCGTTGCCTGCTCGGGAGGTACCGCCAGAAGCGCTGGCGCGGGCTCTGGTCGAGCGATGAACTGGGCCACGCCGAAGCCGAGTCCGAGCACGGCGACCAGGACCGATACGGCGGCGACACTCAGCGCGTTACGTTGCATCCAGGGCGTGGTCTGGCCACGGCGCCTCGCCCTGCGCGGTCGTGTCGCGGCGCGACGTGATGGCCGCTCAGCGGCATCCGTGCCACGGGTCGGAAAGGAGATGACGCGGTCCGAGCGATCGTCGTCGGCTTCGCGCGAAAACAGATGCATAGGTCTCACAGAGGTCGGGACCAAACAGCGCCCCGCGAGGGGAACGGTTTTCCCCGGTTGTAACCCAGTCCCGGCACGCGGTCAAGGTACGCCGGTTGGCACAAACACGACACGGCCGGCACGGGCGCTGGCTTTAGGACGCCAACGCGGTCTGAGCGCCCAGCATGAGTAGCAACGGGGACGGCTCGACGAACCGGGCGGCCGAGCTTCCACTTGGTCGACGGAGCCGGCGCGCCGAGGGTCCACTTGGCAGCACGGCGACGGTTCGACGTGGCTGCAGCGGCAAGGCTCGTGTTCGGAAGGACGCGCAGGGTTCGGGTTGGGAAAACATACGTACTACGGTCAGCAATTCTGCGGATGCTCTGCCGAATCCGTCCGGGTAGGGTGTGTGTCTGAGATTTACAACGGCCTGTGAGGGCGAGATTCGATGGTGAACCATCTCTCGTTCGACGCGCTCAGCGGCCTGATCGAGCGGCGTGCGCCTCCCATTGAAGAGGCCAAGGCGCGGCGCCACCTCGCGAGCTGTGGGCGTTGTCGATCAGAGCTAGCCTGGCTCGAACGCATCCACTCCATGCCGCGCGGGGCAGTGAGCAGCCCCGACGATCCTTTCGAACTCCGATTCCGCGAGGTGCCCATCCAGCGTCCGCCAAACGTGTCCCGGCTGGACGACAACTCGGCTGATCGACGGCGTGGATCGCGCGAGATCGCATCGTTCTGGATCTCACGGCCAGGCTCCACCGAATCGAAGAGCGTTTCGACCCACTGATCGACGAACGTTTTCGCGTCGCCCGGGCGGGATCGAGTTTTCGTGGCATCCGTGGAGCCCATCTGTATACTGGCCGCGCCATGCCGCTGACGCGCCGTCACGTTGTGCGTCTGGCCGCCGGTGGTGCGATCGCCTCGTTCGTGGCGGGGTGTCAAGCGCCAGGCCCGTCTGGAGCGACAGGTCAGGCGGCGGCACCTACGGCCGCCAACCCGCTGGTCAAGCCGCGGGCGTCAGGCGCGGACCTCACAGCAGTCCAGGCGAGCTCGGAGCTGGCACTCGGGCGAAATCGGTTCGCCGTCGGCTTGCTGGACGCGCGTAATCAGCCGATCACGAGTGGCTCGCTGAACCTCGAGTTCTTCAAGGTGCTCAAGAATGGCAACGCCGAGAAGCGAGCCGAGACTCCGGCGGTCTTCAGGAGCGTCGGGGGCACGAGTCGCGGCGTCTGGGTCGGGCCGGCCAACTTCGCCGAGACGGGCCAGTGGGGTGCGCAGGTCACATTGGCCGGCGATGCGGCTTCCGCGCCCAGGGTGGCGCGGTTCAACTTCGAGGTGAAGGACAGGTTCAGCGCGCCAGGTTATGACGAAGCTGCGCCGCGGTCGGTGTCGCTGACCGATAAGGACGTCGGCGGTGACACGTCGCACATCTGCAGCAACAGCCCGCCGTGCAGGCTGCATTCGCTGAGCATCGCCGACGCGCTGAACGCGGCTGATAAACCGCTGGTGGTGTTGTTTGCGACGCCGGCGCTGTGCACCAGCGCCACGTGTGGGCCAGAGCTCGACGCGATCTCGCAGCTGGCCAACAGCTATTCGGAGCGGGCCAACTTCATCCACATCGAGATCTATCAGTACCCGTTCGACGGCCAGCACGTAGCCAAGACGGTCGACGAATGGCGGCTGCCGAGTGATCCGTGGACGTTCGTCGTCGACAAGACCGGCATCGTCCGGGATCGGTTCGAGGGGTCGGCGCCGCCCGAGGAGATCGAGCCGTCGCTCAAAGCTGTTCTCAGCGGAAGCGCGCTCAGCTGAGCGGATCTTGCCGCTGAGAGCTTCAGCTGAGCGGAGGTCGCCGCTGAGAGCTTCAGCTGAGCGGATGTCGCTGCTGAGAGGCTTCAGCTGAGCGGGTCTTGCTGCATTGCCAGCGGCTTCAGCGTGCCTGGCGGTTCGGCGAGCCGAGGCCGCGCAGGTGTCGCAGGCAGCCTCGGCACGCGTTGACGCTTCGGGGGTGCCGACGCGGGGCGTTGCGGTTCAGGCTTTCGAGTCTTGCGAACCATGGCGCAAATCAGTCGGTTGCGCTGAGTGCGATGAGTTTACCG
>JAFAPL010001138.1 GCA_019247135.1 Chloroflexota bacterium
AGAAACGTCTCTGCGCGAGGCGGCTGGACAGTACGGACCGTTCGATCTGATCTTCGAAGCCACAGGTTTTGCGCCGATCGTTTTCGAAGCAATGGAAGCGCTCGGCAAGAACGGGGTGCTGGTGCTGGCGAGCGTGACCGGTGGCGACCAGATGGTGGAGGTCCCCGCAGCCAAAATAAACCTCGAGTTCGTGCTTGGCAACAAGGTGATGGTGGGCACGGTTAACGGGAACCGCGAGTACTTCGAGGCGGCCGTGCGCGACCTGGCGATGGGCGAAGCGCAATTCCCAGGTTGGGTGGCGAAGTTGCTCACGCATCCGGTGCAGGGCCTGGACAATTACCGGGAACTGATTGACACGCTGACCTCGGGCAAGAGCGTCATCAAAGCTTTTTGTGAGATCGCACCAGAGGATAGTCCGGTCGGCGCCGAGGCCAACAACGGACTGGCATATGCTCGCTGAACGCGACGCAGTGCTTATCGCGGGGAAAGCACGTTCCGTGGTGGGCGTCGCGCTGACCAATACGCGCGGCCCATCGGGGCGGCGATCGCCAAGGCCGCGGTCATCGAGCGCCGACTTCTTGAGGGGGATTATGCAGCATGACCACGACCAACCATTACGACGTGATCATCATCGGTAGCGGCGCCGGCGGCAGCACGCTCGCCTACTCGCTGGCCGAAACGGGCGGGCGCATCCTGTTGATCGAGCGCGGCAACTGGGTGCCGCGCGAAAAGGAAAACTGGGACACCCGTGAGGTATTCATCAACGACCGCTCCCACGCGACCGACATGTGGTACGACCACGGCGGGAAGCCGTCAGGTTGTTCCGTCCGCACACAAACTACAACGTCGGTGGCGATACGAAAGTGTACGGCTCCATCCTGTTCCGCTTCCGCGAACGCTCGAGTACATGGCCAGCCACGGCTTGGACTGGTGGGCCATTACTGGAGACCTGCGTATGCAATGTAACCGGGTGACGCTCACATCAAACGGCGAAATCATGCTCAGCTACACGCCCAACAACCGGGAAGCCCACAGGCGACAGCTCGAGAAACTGAAGCAACTGCCGGAGCGCCTAGAGAGGACGGCGTGTCGCATTTCATTCCGCAAGACGTCTATCTCGCACAGCGGATTCCGCTTGCGGGCGTGGCGTACCGGGCGGCACCTGTCGATTCGGAACCGACCATTGACGAGTGTGCTCGACGTAACTGCAACACGCACGATCTGGACAATGTGTACGTGGTGGATGCAAGCTTCTTCCCATCGAGCAGCTCGGTGAACCCGGCGCTGACGATCGCCTCGGCTCAACCGCGCCGCCCGCAGCCGTTGGGACCATGATCGGCGCCACGGCCCAACCGGCTAGCGTTAGCTGATATCGGGCCGGCCCGAATAGCGCTCCGCTAAATGGGCCTGTCGCTGCACCAGCGGGGAAGCGTTTACGCGCTGAGCGCGCCGCAGCGGCTAGTCAGACGAATGTTTGGGAGCCCTCCACCAGTAATTGTGTTGATCCGACGCCTCGCGCGCGCGATCTGCCATCGCCGGAATCACTCCGGCCCCGACGGATCCGGCGAGTTGAGTCACCTCGTCGATCTCTTCCTCAGTCGCACCCATTCTCTTCGCACCTGCGAAGTGAGATACCGCTCAAGGTTCGCAATGCAGCGCGAGCACAAGAGCCAGGTGGATCAATTCCTTGGTCTTTGAACTGCCCTGGATTTGATGGAGGCTCCATTCGTTTGAGAGGATGGAGTCCGAAATGGCAAGTTCGAACAGCCCGTTCCAGCGTCGGTACCCGCGCGAGTTGCGTGAGCGAGCGGTGCGCATGGTGCACGAGGTGATCGCCGAGAGCGGCGAGCGCGTGGGCGCGGTCACCCGAGTGGCTCGCCAGCTCGGCATTGGGCCCGAATCACTGCGGAGTTGGGTCAAACAGGCCGACGTCGACACGGGCAAGCGCCCGGGTGTGACGAGTGAACAGCAGCGGCGCATCGCGGAGCTCGAACGCGAGAACCTTCGAGTCCAGCGCTCCGTCAGCGTGAACTTCCTTGAAGTAGGCGGAAAAGTGGTCGTTAGAGCGAAAGTACGGCGTTCGCTCTGGCAGGTCGGGCATCGACCCAGGGTAGCACCAATGAACGGTCCAGCCGATTCGTGCGTGCACGAACACTCGCGATTTGGCCAGCGT
>JAFAPL010000003.1 GCA_019247135.1 Chloroflexota bacterium
CTTTGAGCACCTCGGCGGTACGGGCGGCGACGTAGAAGGGGGACCACTCTGCCATGGCGCTCAGGTCGGCAGCGACGGCCGTAACGTGCACGTGGCAGTCGATCAGCCCGGGCATGAGTGTCATGCCGCGTACATCCAGGACGCGTAGGTCGTCGGCGTTCTGGCGTGCATCGGCGCCGACCGCTGCGATGCGCTCGTCGCGGACGAGCACGTCGGCCTCGAACAGGTCGTCCCGCGAGGGCTCGAGAACGCGGGCGTTGCGGAAGAGATAGGTAGCCAGGCTGATCATGCTACGTCGGCCCCTGCAAGTTGCTCTTGCGGGCTGCCGCTGGATCATCCAGAGAGTTCTCAAAGGCGATTCCCCTTTGAAGATCCCCGGCCAGTCAAGCGTTGCCGTCGACTAGCGGCCGTGGGCCGTGCAGGTTGCTCTCTTGCGGGCGGCCGCTGGATCATTCCGAGAGTTCTCAAAGGGGGTTCCCCTTTGAAGATCCCCGGCCAGCGGAGCGTCGCCGTCGAGTGGCGGCCGTGGCCGTGGGCCGTGCAGGTTGCTCTTGCGGGCTGCCGCTGGATGATCCAGAGAGTTCTCAAAGGGGATGCCCCTTTGAAGATCCCCGGCCACTGAAGCGTCGCCGTCGAGTGGCGGCGGTGGGCCGTGCAGGTTGCTCTTGCGGGCTGCCGCTGGAACATCCAGAGAGTTCTCAAAGGGGATTCCCCTTTGAAGATCCCTGGCCAGTGAAACGTCGACGGATGTCGACGCCGCGACGCACGCTAGTATCTACACCAGAATGGTGAAAGGTCTGCTGCGCTTCGCGCTGGTCACCGCCCTGACCATGCTGCTGACGCCCTACCTCAATCGCTTCTTGAGTCAGCTCGCCACACGCGCTCCGAAGGACAGCTTCCTCGAAGAGATGCTCCTCGAGCTCAGCGACCAGTACTCATCGAGCTTCGTGCGCTCCTTCGGCCAGACCATCGGCGAGCTGTTGCTCGGGTCGAAGGAGTAAGCCGCCCAGCACGACGTCGGCAAACATCCGTCCAATCTCCCCCGCCGGCAGGCGCCCGTCTGGCCTGTACCACTGACACAACCAGTTGCACATGCCCAGGACACCCAACGTCGCGATCCGCACGTCGACGCCGGTGAACTCTCCGTGGCTCACTCCGCGTCCAACGACGGTCGCAACAAGAGCAACGTAGCGCTCCCGCTGGCGTCGTACTTCGGTGAGCGCATCCCCAGCCAGCGAGCGCCATTCGTGCAGGTAGACGGTCAGCGCGTCGAGATTGGTCGAAACCGCCAGAACATGCGCCTCGACGATCCTGCGTAGCTGCTCGCTGGGCGCGAGCGTGCGGTCCGCGGCGATCCGTTCGACGTCGGCGAGCAGCGCGCCCATGCCTCGTTCGAAGACGCGCACGAGCAGGTCTTCCTTGCGCCCGATGTAGTGGTACAGGCTGCCCTTGTACAGGCCAACGGCGGCGGCGATGTCCTGCATCGAGGTCGCGTGGTAGCCCTTTTCGCGAAACAGACGCAGCGCGGCGGCGTAGACCTCTTCGCTCCGCTCGCGCCCGTTGGCGCCGCCTATGCCGCCTCGGCGTGCCACGCCGCGATCGCCTCCGCCACGTCCGCGTCGCCGCGTCCAATCCGGCGCGCATTCAACGCGCACACGTCTGCCGTCCGTAGAAGGAATCGGCGCGCCAGGGCTCGTCGTTCGGGCCAACGTTCGGCCTGCTCCGCAAGCAACCGCCCGATGTGCAGGTGCCCGAGCATCTGTGTCAGCAGTTCGGCGCTGGCCAGGACTCGGCCGAGATCATCGTCTTGGAGCGTGCCATTGCCGCGCAGCAAATCGGCGGTCCGGCGCGGCCCGAGCCTCCGCGCCAGGTCGAGCATGAGCGACATCGTGCTCCGGTGAAAGTCCCTCAAAGCATTTCGATACAACCGGCCGAGCTCAGCATCCGAGGGCGTGCGAGACAACCAGGGGCTGAAACCGCCAGGTACGAGCATTCCGCGCGGGTTCCGCACCACGGCTTTGAGCAGATCCTTCGTCGCCATGAGCGCCTGGATCTGGCTCGTGCCCTCATAGATGGGCAGGATCAGACTGTCACGCAGAAAGCGTTCGACTTCGTAGTCCTTGATCACGCCGTAGCCGCCGAAGATCTGCATGCCCGTGCGAGCGACGCGGATGGCCTCCTCCGAGCCGTAGTACTTCACCAGAGGCGTGAGCTCGCGCAGATAGCGCTCGATCCGTCGCGCTCGGGCTTCCAGCGCGCTACGTTCTGGGTCGACTTCCGCCATCGCGTGCAGACGCGACCGCAAACCCTGGACGAGGTCATACGCAACCGCGCACTCCATCCACAGTGCTCGCAGCCCGGCGACCGTGGTCTGCATGTCCAGCAGCATTTCCGCCACGAGCGGGTGCTCGCGGATGGGTTTGCCCATCTGGACGCGGTAGCCCGCGTAGTCCTGTGCCGCGGCAAGCGCCGCCTCGGCCACTCCGCACGCCTGAATGCCCACCGCCAGGCGAGCCTCGTTCATGAACGTGGTGATCTGGCGCCAACCATCGCCCGGCGCGCCCATGATCTCGGCGTAGCTATTGTCGAAGGACAGCGCGCACGTTGGCGAACCATTGATGCAAACCTTCTGTTCGGCCCGCTCGACCACGAGGTTTTGCCGCTCTCCGCGCTGCTCGTCCGGAACGCACCTCGGCACGATGAACAGGGCGAGTCCGTCCAGCCCCTTCGAGCCTGTGACGGCGCGCGCCAGCAGCACACCAACGTCGCCGTTGCCGCTCGAGATGAACTGCTTGCGTCCGTTGATGCGCCAGCTTCCGTCAGCCTGACGGATGGCCTGCGTGCGGATGTTGCCGACATCCGATCCGGCTTCTGGCTCGGTCATGGCGACCCAACCGATGATCTCGCCCCGAGCCAGCCTTGGGACCCATTCGCGCTTCTGGGCGTCGCTGCCGAAGCGCACGATCATGGCTGCTGGGCTGGTGTAGAAGGCGTACTGCACCATCGTGGAGGCGTCCGCCCGAGCAAGCATCTCGAGAATCGCTGACTGCACGACGAACGGCAACCCGTCACCCCCGTACTCGCGCGGCAGGCTCAGGCCCATGAGGCCCATCTCGGCCATGTCGCGCAGGTTCTCCAGCATCGGCGGGGAGACCTTGATGTCGCCCGAATGCGGCGTACCGAGTCGATCCACCTCGGCAGCGCGCGACGAGACCTGCTTGCCGATGTAGTCGCCGGCCAGGTCGATCACGTCGCGCCAGGACGCAGCCGTCTGGGCTGGGCGTTCGGCGTCCTCTGCGTCCGCGAACAGTGGCACGTGGCGGTGCCAATCAATGACTTTTTCGTAGTAGAAGCGCAGATCAGCATTCGCGCCGAAGTAGTTCTCAGCTTTCATCCGTTGTCCTTATCTGAGTTTGAAAAGAACGGCGCGCCCTCGCGCGCGCGGTCAACCAACAGCGACGACGGCGCGTAACGCGACCCATGCTGCTGGGCGAGCGCTTCGAGCTTCTGCCGCAGCGCGCCAGGCCCGAGGGCGTCGGCATAGTGAAAAGGCCCGCCCAGAAAGGGCGGAAATCCCAGCCCGAGCACCGCGCCGAGGTCGCCGTCGGTCGCCGACTGGAGCACCCCCTCTTCCAGGCAGCGGATCGCCTCATTCACAAACAGCAACACCAGCCGGTCCTGGATGAAGCGCGGCTCGAACGAGCGTGACGGTGGTGCATCGAGCATTCGGTACACGGCCGGGTGCTCGACGCGTTGAGGTCGGTGCACGAAGCGCCGAACACGCCCGACATCCTGGGGCCACACATAAAAGCCGGCGCGCGCCTTCCTGCCCGTATAGCCCGCGGCCACCAGTTGTGGCACGATCGGCGAGGCGGGCAGCCGATCTCCGAATGCCTCAGTCACGGTTTCGCCCGCGTGGTGGGCGACTTCCAGGCCGACTTCGTCATACAGCACAAACGGTCCGACCGGGAAACCGAAGCCGACGAGCGCGCGATCAACGTCCTGGATACGGGCCCCCTCCGAGAGCAGCAGTGCCGCCTCGTTCAGCATCACGCCCAGGACTCGGGTCGTGTAGAAGCCGGGTGAGTCGGCGACCACGATCACCGTCTTGCCCATACGCCTTCCCGCCTGGACGGCGGCCGCCACGGCCCATTCCGCGGCTCCGCGCGGCTGGATCACCTCGACCAGCGGCATGCGCTGCGCGGGCGAGAAGAAATGCATGCCGACGATTCGCTCGGGATGGGTTGCACCGACGGCAAGCTCATGGATCGGCAGCGCCGAGGTATTGGACGCAATCACCGCCTCCGGCAGGATCACGTGTTCCAGCTCTTCGATGACGCGTCGCTTCACGTCGACCTGTTCGAATACCGCCTCAATCACCAGGTCCGCGTGCCGAAAACCCGTATAGTCGGTCGTCCCTGAAACTCGCGCCAGGACTTCGGCGGGCTTCACGCCGCGGCGGCGGCTGAGACTTCGACGCATGCCGGCCATAGCGCGCGCAAGCATCTCGTGTTGCACGTCGCGCATTCGCACGCTGAAGCCGCTGGCCGCGCCAAGCTCCGCGATTGCGGCACCCATGAAACCAGCGCCGACCACGCCCAGCCGTTCAATCCGGCGCGCCGAGCCCACGCCAGTGCGTTTCTTCTGCCGCTGAGTGGCGAGAAACAGCCAGATCAGATGCCTGGCGGTCGGCGTCGTCGCCAGCTCGCCGAAGGCGGCCGTTTCGGCCGCGAGGCCCGCGGCCATCCCATGCTCGAGGCCTTCCTGCACAGCGTGCAGCGCCGCGAGCGGGGCCGGATAGTGGCCGTGGGTCCGCTCG
>JAFAPL010000030.1 GCA_019247135.1 Chloroflexota bacterium
CCGCGCCGCCCTCGCCGGCGTCGACAATCTGCTCAGACTTCTCATCATCCCATAGCGTTGAACAGCCCTGGGGTTAGCCTAGCAATCCGCCGCGCAGGGTGCAGACCCAGAGGTTCAAATATTGATCGCACGGCCAAGCATCTACCCCTCCCGTTTGACTTGACTTCACGCTATCGTCGGTCGTGAACGATGCCGTTTGTGTTTGCGTGTAAGTGATTCCCGAAGTGGCGGCGCCCGACGGATCCTTCCTCGCTAAAGCGAACTGGATCAGGCTATCGGTCGCCAAACCGGACCACACTCTGGGGATGTTAGCTCGATCCGCATTGTCGAGGCGGTAGTCCCGGTTCAGAGCATCAATCTGGCTGGTTACCTGAGCCGTTGAGATGCGCTCGTCTGGGGTGCGATAGACGACGTGCACGACAACCGGGATGATCACCGGCTCGGTCGGCATGATCAGTGCTTGTGCGAGTCGCGCCCGGGTAAGGTGCTCAAGGTCCCCTAGTTTTACTGTGTCATTTTTCCGGCCACTCCATATAGGGGTGATGGATCAGGAAGAAGCAAGACAGCCGCTGAGCGGCGAAGCGCGGTTGGCGGCTTATCTGGATGCGATTGCCGGAGTGCTGGGGCATGCGCGCCGGGTGGCTGCGGCGCAGGCCTACTGCACCGGCCTGCTGCTGCCCGGTGAGCGCAAGAGCATCGAGCCGATGGCGGCGCGCTTGGCGCGTCGCTTCAGGCTCCCGTACACTTTCTTCCGCGCGTGTCCGCCAAACGATCGCTTGACGGCCACGACCAAGCTGTCCGGAAACCCCGGACTCGCGGCGGCGAGCCGGACGGCATGATTGCCGGACGGGAAAGCGGACAGAACGCCCATGCTCTCCTGAGCACGATTGGGCGGCGACATGTCGTCTGCGGCATGATCCGTTCGCGCGGTCTCACCAAGTACCTGCACGCGCCGCGAAAACGCTGTGCTCTGCGATCGCTACCATCGCAGGCAGCTCCGCCAGCGGGCGCCCGGCCAGCAGTTCATGCGCCAGCACCACGCAGTCCTGCCACCGTTCGACCGGCATGGCGCCTTCCGTGCTGTCTCGCATCCACAGCACCAACAGCACCAGCCGTTCTGCCCAGGCCTCCCGCCGCGCCGGTAGCAGTTCCTCCAGCACACGCCGCACCGCCACATCCGGTTTTGGCCTCGGCTTGCCCTCGACCAGCACCCGAATCGCCGCGTCGTCCTCGAACCACGACTGCATCATTGGGTCCCTTTCGACCCACTCGCCGCTGCGCCGCAGCGAAGCGATTAGCAGCGTCGGGTTGGCCGCCGCGCCCAGCCCGGCGAACAGCTGCTCCGTCTCTGCCGCCACGCCGACGCTGCGATCCTTCCAGTCCGCCGCGCCGATCGCCTCGGCAATCTCCACGATCGACTGCGGCGGCAGGTGTTCCAAAGCGAGGCCCCGCGCAATGTGATGTTGCACCACTACGTCCAGATGGTCGCGCCCGGTTGCGCGCCATGCCATCTCACGCTGAGTTTTCTTGAGCGAACGGGTGATCTCGCGCCGTGGCAGCGACAGGTTGCACCAGGCATCTCGCACACCGAAGCCTTGCTTGAGCAGCAGCCCGGCGAACAGACCGGTACGACCGGTTGGCGTGGTCAAGATCAGGCTTTGCGCCCCGGAGCCGTCCACCATCGAACACTGGATCGCCAGCGCCGGTGACGGTCTCCATTGTGCGCATACCACCCCTTTCACGCGCGCCTTGCGAACCAACCGGTCAATCGCTTCGCGCTCGGCCTCCGGCACCCAGTTGCGCAACAGCAAGGTTCGCCGTAGCATTACCGGAGAGAACGCCTGCGGACCTGCGACCTGCTCGAGCACCGCTACCGCCGCCTGGCGTACCACCGGCTCGGGATCCAGGAGCAACAGCGGCACTGCCTCGCGCAGCACTGCATGCGACGACAGACCGAGCTCGTGAGTCAGGTAGGCGCGCAACTCTGGCGATATCAGGGTGCCAGTCTCCGCCAGCCCCTCGACCACCATGAACGGGTCTTCGGCCGAACGACCGAGTTCATCGACGATTCCGCGCAGTTCTCGTGGGATGTCCTGCGGCGCCGGCGCCACTCCGGGCGTCGCGTCCGCGGCAGCCTGGGCCAACGCCTCCGCCAT
>JAFAPL010000043.1 GCA_019247135.1 Chloroflexota bacterium
AATGCCCTGATGCGTTTTTCTGCTGCCAGTAGAGCGTCCATGACGTGGGATCCGACGCGATCGACAGCCGCCTCGATCTCAGCTTGCGTGACTTTGAGCTGCTGAATGTCCGCGCCATCGAATGCGCGCGTATAGGTTCGGAGGGCCTCGTCGCCACGCGTCCGAACGTCGCGAACGATGCGCTGAACGACCGCCTCCGCGGAGAGATCTTCGCCGAAGTTCTCTCGAATGGAGGCGCGCACTGCCGACGGGAGCGTCTGTGGATCGAATGCCGCGTGCGTGCGCTGGGCGAGCAAGCTCTCGCGCGCGACCGCCGCCGACCCGAACCGCCGGATCACGCCACGAATATAGGCGATTACCCGTTCCCGATGACCTCGATCAGGCCCGCGCGGTTGGCAAACACAAGCGTGCCATCCGGCCGGATGGACGGCGCGCACCATACCTGGTCCCTGGCGTCGAAAGCCCAGACCTGCTGGCCTGTCGAGCTGTTGAGGGCATACACCTGCTCGATGGTGGTCCCGGTGTACAGCACACCTCTCGAGTCCAGGACCGAGGACGCGTAGATCGAGCCGTACACGGGAAACTGCCACTTCCTGGTTCCGTCACGCGTGTTCACGGCATAGATCCCGCCCTTGTTCGCGCCGAAATAGATCACCGATCCATCCGGACTGAGTACGGGCGTGGTCCAGATCCCCGCGAGCTCACGCTCGGCCTCAAAGAGCCACTTCATGCTGCCATCGGCAGCGACCGCGTACATGTTGCTGTTGTTCGCGCCGATATAAATCGTCCCATCCGGGCCGACGGTTGGTGAGGCCCCGCTGCCGATGCCGTTTGCGCCGCCCCCTCCACCACCGGCTGTTGTCGGCGTCGCGGTCACGAGCGGAGTCTGTCCGAGATGCTCGCCGAAGTCGAAGGTCCATTTGACCTGTCCCTGCGGGGAGACCGCGTACATCTTGCCGTCAGTGGTGGCGTGATACACGGTCCCGTCCGCGCCGAGCGCGGGCGCCGACTTCAACGCTGGTCCAGTCTGGGCGGTCCACTTCACGCTACCGCTCGGGTTGACCGCGAATAGCCCGGTGCCATTGGTGCCCAGATAGATCACACCGTCAGGCCCGACGGTCGGCGAAGCCATGACGCGCGAGGCGCCGAGGTCGACCGACCAGGCCACCTGTGCGTCCGTGCCGCTGGCCGGCGCCTTGAGCGCGTACAGCGTCGCGCTTGGCGTGCCCTGGAACCCGCCGAAGCTGAAGCCCAGATACACCGTTTGGCCATCCGCGCTCAGAGCCGGAGTCGCGTGCAGCGAAGACCCCGCGGGTGGATGAAACCGCCACGCCGCTTCCAGTTGATCGCTCGCCGAGGAGCTGTTGCGGAGTGCAAACAGGACGCCCGGGAAGTTGGCGATGTAGATCGTTCCGTCTGCCCCGATGACGCTCGAGCTCTGGAAGTCGGGCCGCGGCGTGACAGGATCGGGCGGCATGTTCTGCGGCAGGCTGCTGTCGAAGGAGCGCTGCAGCGTCGGCCGCTGGGGGCCGGCGAACGGACTGCGCCCCGTGTGTTGTGCGTCTTGCTGATACATCTGTTTGCCGGAGAACGGCGCCGCTGCGCTCGGTGCTGCCGCGACCGGGCTCGGCGACGCCGCGGCCACTGGCGAAAGCGCGGGCGCCGCGACTGGGCTCGGAGACGCCGCGGGTAGTGGCGAAACCGCGGGTTTCGCAGTCACCGCGCCGGGCGAGCCAGCCGGAGCGTTGGCGGGACTGCTCGCCGGGGCCGCCGCTGGCGCGGGCGCAGTCGTCGGTGCCGCGGCTTGCGGCCCAGACTGACACGCCGCTAGCAGCCCACCGCCGCTCACGGCCAACAATGCACCGCCCCGTTGGATCAACCGCCGTCGCGTCATCTGCATCAGGGTCAGCGTAGTTGCAACGACTTCTCGGCGCGCGAAATTCGACTGCGCACGCGTAACTTTGTTTCGCGCTGGCGCAAGAAGAAGGCTGTAGTCTCTGGGTGCAATGCGCGGCACGACGCTGGTCATCCCCGCCTGGAACGAGCCCGATGCCATCGGCCGACTGCTCCACGAAGTGGCTCCCCAGGCAGTCGATCGGGTCATCGTGGTCGTGGGCAGCGCGACAGACCCGACGGGAGCGGTGGCCGCGGCGCGTGGCGCCGAGGTCCTCGTTCAGCGGCGCGCCGGCTACGGAGCGGCGTGCCACACCGGTGCCGCCGCCGCGCTCGACGGCGGAGCGAGCGTCATCGCTTTTCTCGATGGCGACTACGCAGACCCGCCCGACGCGCTGCCGCGCATCCTCGAGCCGCTGCGCGCCGATCGTGCTGATCTCGTGCTCGGCTGCCGTGATCTGACAGTCCATCCGCACGCGCTGCCGTATCACGCGCGTCTGGGAAACGCGGCCGCCCGGGCACTGGTCCACCTCCTCTACGGCCAACAATTCAGAGATTTGCCGTCCTTGAAAGCGATTCGCGCCGACGCGTTCAGCACGCTCGACATGCGTGAGATGACGTACGGCTGGACCGTCGAGATGTTGGTCAAAAGCGTGCGAGCCGGCTTGCGTATAGAGGAAGTGCCGATCGCGTACCGCCCACGCCTCGGCGGTCGCTCGAAAGTCGCTGGCAGCGTGCGTGGATCACTCGGGGCCGCGAGCTGCCTCATCGGCTGCGCGCTGAGATATGCCGCGTGGCAGCCGGGGCGTGTCGAAACGCGGGCATTCGTCCGTGGCAGCTAACGCCTCCCTCGCCGTCCGATCCAACTCTTCTGTACTGGCCGTGCCTGAGGCTATCCGGCGCGCATTACCGCTGGTCGGGGTCAGCGCGGCCGCGCTCAGCTGGGCCGTCCTGTTCGGCTGGCTCGCGGTCAACCGGCACCTGGCGGGAGGCTCACACGCCGAGGATCTCGGCTGGACCGACCAGGTCCTCAACAACTTCGTGCGCGGCCAGTTTTTTCGGATGAGCATCTATCAGGGTGCCGTCTGGAACACCGAGCTCGACATCCAGGCCATTCACCGACCTGATTCGTTGCTGGCCTTCCACGTCGAGCCCATGCTGCTGCTGCTCGCGCCGCTATATGCGCTCGGAGGGAGCGTCACGTTTCTCGTGGCGCTTCAGGCGCTTGGGTTCGCGGCTGGAGCCATTCCCGCGTACCGCATTGGCTCGCGCCTGACTCGCTCGCGCAGTGTCGGCGTGGCGCTGGCACTCGTCTACCTGCTCTCGCCGTTCGGCCAATGGGCTGTGCTGTCGGATTTCCACACGTCGACGCTCGCGGCGCCGTTGCTCTTGCTGACGGCCGACTTCCTTCTGGTCGCCGCTCCGGCTTGGCGCACCTTGTGCGCTGCCGTGTTGGCTGCCTCGGCCCGCGAAGACGTGGCCCCTGCTGTCGCGCTCCTTGGACTGATGGCCGTTCTTGGAATTGCCGTACCACGTCAACGCGCGCTCGGCGTGTCGATGCTGCTCGGCGGCCTTGCCTGGACCGGCGTGTGCGCGCTGATCATCCATGCGTATGCCGGCGCAACGTCTCCGTTTGCAGTGCGCTATGGCGGGGTGGGTGAGCCTGGCCTGGTCGCCCTGCTGACCAGGCCGATCGTGCTCGAGTACGTGAAAACCCTGCTGCTCGGCGGTGGCTGGGTCGCCCTGCTCGCTCCGTTCGCGCTGCTGCCCGCACTTCCGAGCTTGCTCCTGAACGTTCTCTCGAGCTCAGACTGGATGGCCAGCGGGAAGGCTCACTATTCCACGCTGGTGCTCCCGTTCCTCGTCGTCGGCGCCGCGATGGGGCTTTCCCGATTGGCGTCGCGTCGCACGCTGTTCTATGGCGCGAGCGCGGCGCTGGTGGCGACGAGTGGCGCGGCCTATCTGACAGCCGGCGCCGGCCCGTTCGCGGCAAATTTCGCACCTGCAACAGTCACCCAGCATGCTGTCCGCGCAGCAGCTGTCGCCGACAGCCTCCCACTCGACGCCGCCGTCAGCGCCACGTCTTCACTGGTTCCACACCTGACGCGTCGGGCGCGTGTGTACGAATTCCCAGCCGTACGCGACGCTGACTATATCTTCCTCGATGTGAAAGCGAGCCCCGCCCCAACCAGCGCTGGCGACGTGTTTCTTCGGGCTCAGGCGCTGCTCGCCGAAGGCGGTTGGAACGTCGACCTGGCCGAAGACGGCCTCCTCCTGCTCCATCACGTGGACGGCGCTCCGCCAACGGACGCGGCGCCGCTCGGTGCGACGCTCTTTCCAGCGAGTGGATCGAATGCCAGTCCATCGAGCGCACTGACGCTCGTGGACGCGCAGCTCTTGTCGTCGACGGACGGCACGATCGACGTGGACGGTCCGCGCGGGATTCTGCATACGACGTGGCGCACCCCGGAGGTTCCGTTGCCGCCGGGTAGCCGCCTGCACTTTGGGCTCGACCTGGGCACGCTGGGATCCCGCGATGTCTGGGACGTTGCTTCCCTCTGGTGGAATCCGCCCGAGGCGTGGCCGCCTGACTCGACCATCACCATTGACGTGCCCGATATACCCGCGTATCGGCTGCGTTCCTGGCAAGCCACTCCTCGATGACCTGGCGTGTGTCGACTCTGGCCGGGGTCGCCGCGACCCTGGTCGCCTTACTGCTCCAGGACTTTATCCGCGAAACCTGGCAGATTCGCACTCTCCCAGAACGAGTCATGGAATGGCTGTTGCTGTTCATTCCATTGGACCTGTTCGAGCGCGGCCTGGCGCAGTTCGGCGCGAATGCGAAGGAGCTTGCCCTGGACGCGACGTTCATCGGTATGGCACTCGCGCTCGTCATCATCGGGACTGTGTTGATGCGCGCGGGCTGGCCCAGCTGGCGAATTCTCGGGATCGGCGTCGTCCTCTGGCTGTTGACCATGGCGGTCGTCATGCCGATCACCGGTGCAGGGTTTTTCGCGACCGATCTTCTGATCGACCCATTGCTGACGAACCTGGCGTATCTGCTCGTCTTCCTGGGCTACGCAACCGTGCTCGCGTGCGTGCGCGTGCTGAGCCTCCAGCCGCGCAGCATTCAGACGCTGCCAAGCCAGGAGCGGCGCGCCTTGCTCGGCGGGCTGTTCGCCACGTTTGCTGCTTTTGCGGCCGCGCGTATTGCCGGGCGCAACGGGGGGCTGGTCGCGAGCAATCTTCCCCAGGCAATCGCACCGACCGCGGTCCAGCCGGCTACCGCCACTCCTGAAGCCGCTGCCGCACCGATGTCCGCCGACTCGTCGACCGCGGTCACGCCAGTGCCGCTCGAGACCTCACCCACGCCCACTCTCGAGCCACTCCCCAATCCGCCAGCGCCGCGCCAGCTCGCTCGTAATCAGGACGGCGCGTTGACCGCGGCAGGTCGGCCGAAAGGTCAGCTCGCCCAGCCGATCACCAGCAATGACGATTTCTATGTCGTGACCAAGAATGCCGTCGCCGACCCGAACGTGGACGTGGCGACGTGGCGGCTCGTGATCGACGGCGAAGTCAACCAGCCCGTCCAGGTCGATTACCGTACGCTGCTGGCGCTCCCGGCCGTCGAGATCACCAAAACGCTCGAGTGCATCTCGAATTTCACGGCCGCCTGCAATCTGACCACGTTCGGCTGCGATCTGCTGTCGACCGCGCAGTGGAAAGGCGCGCGCCTCAGCGACGTGCTCGCGCTCGCGGGCGGACTGAAAAGCACCGTTCAGGGGCTCGCCTTCTTGTCGACCGACGAGTTCTCGGCGGGCTTGCCGCCTGAGATCGTCGACGACCCTGAAGCGTTGGTGGTGTACGAGATGAACGGCCAGCCCCTTCCGCGCGAGCACGGTTTTCCGGCGCGGTTGCTCGTACCCGGACGCTATGGCATGAAGAATCCGAAGTGGCTGGCCGGCATCCGCGCGATGACGCAGGACTATGCGGGCTGGTACGAGCAGCGAAACTGGAACAAGGACGGCATCGTCAAGACGATGGCGCGCATCGACGTGCCAGCTGACGGAGCGACGCTACCGGCGGGCGACCAGCAGATCGCTGGTATCGCGTACGCCGGAGATCGCGGCATTCAGATGGTCGAATTCAGCACGGACGACAGTCGCACCTGGCAGATGGCGCAGATGATCGAGCCGATGTCAGACAAGGACACGATGGTCCGTTGGCAGGGGAGCTTCTCACTTGGCTCGGGGGATACGGCCGTGCTCGTGGTCCGCGCGACCGACGGGACGGGGACCGTTCAGACCGACGAGTTCGTCTTACCCCAGCCTGACGGTGCCAGCGGCCGCCACAGCATTACCGTCCACGCCGCCTGAGCACTCGAAATAATCGACGCGGACGTCGATCAGCGCGCGGCGGCGCGCATGGCGGCCCAGCGGTCAGCGGTCACGCTGTAGAGCGCGACGTCATCCGCGCGGTGCGCGAACCGCAGCCCGCGCGGCATCGTCCCATCAAAACTGAACCCCAGGCGCTCAGCGATCGCGCGACTGCGGCGGTTCTCGACGCTGGTGCGCAACTCGACACGCGAGAGCCCGAGTTCATCGAACACACTGCTGATCAACGCCCTGGACGAGCGGGACACGATTCCGCGCCCTTCGTAGTCCTCGTCCACCCAGTACCCGATGTCGCCCATGGCCGCGTACGGGTTGATGCGCATCCCACACCGCCCGACAAATCGTCGCCCCCCGTCCACGGCGATGATCGTCGAGATCTGGCGCCCTCTCAGAAAATCCTCGAGCGCCGCTCGGATGTACGCTCGCGTGCCTTCAACTGTCGCCGGCTGTTCTGCCCATGGTTCCCAGCGCGCGAGGCGGCGTTGGTTCCGCTGAATGAGCTCGGTCATGATCGGCGCGTGCCGCTCTTCAGCCAACACGAGCGCAATCTGGTCATCGACGGGCAGTTGAAACATCGGCTGTTGTTGAAACAACCCACAGGATAGGCGCTTCTTCTTGTTCAGCGGCGCACCCCGTTGTCGGCCGCGACGCCGACGCGATCGGTCAGGGCCTCCGCCCTGGGCGCGTGTCCATCAGGCGCAGCTTGCGGCTGGCGCGGTAGCTCGAGCACACGAAAAGCGGGTCGATCAGGAAAATCGCGCTTCAACAGCGGCATCGACACGTTGTACACAGGCACACCGGCGGCAGTTCGCCCCTCCGGTCTGCCGTGATGCGCGTGGCCGTGCAGCACCGCCGTGACCTCATATCGATTGATCGGCTCTTCGAGTCGACTCGACCCGAGAAAGGGGAAGATCTCGGCCGGCTCACCTTCCACGGTCGCCTGGATCGGGGAGTAGTGCATCAGCGCGATGCGGTGCGACGTCCGCAGTCGAGCCAGCCCGGACTCGAGTTTCAGCGACTCGTCAACGGCTTCGCGGACGAACGACTTGATGGCTGGCTCACCCCACGGCTCGAGCGAGCTGCGGCCAAAACCACCCGCGAACCCCTTCACTCCTGCGAACCCGATGCCGTCGATGTCGACGCCGTCGCCGTCGAGGACGATCACACCTGCTTCGCACAGCATCTGCTTGACGGTCTCGGGCTGGCCAGCTTGGAAGTCATGGTTGCCGAGCACGGCTACAACCTTGACCTTCTTGAGCACGCCGCTCAGCTCCTTGACCAGCACCTGCGTCTCTTCAGGCAGGCCGTAGTCAACCAGATCACCAGCCAGGGCAATGACATCAGCGCACTGCGCCATCTCAGTGAACAGTGGCTGCAACTTGCCTTCCGAGGTCTTGGTGCAATGCGTATCGCCGACTGCCGCCACGCGCACCACGTCAGTCATCACAGCCCACGGCCGACCGCAAGAAGCGCGCCGTCTCTCAGTGCAAGCACAAGCGACACTCGAGGTTCACTGGATGACGTGGGCGCGAACACGAGCGGCACGTGGCTTGCGTCCTGAGCGAAATCCTCATGCCAGCCACCGACAATGTGCTGCTCGAGCCCGAGGCCCGTCAGTTCTATAGTGAGACGCTCGGCACGTTCGAACGCGCCAACGTCGAAATCCTCGTCGGTGGCGCGTACGCGTTCGCTCGCTATACGGGTATCGAGCGCCACACCAAGGACTTCGACGTTTTCGTCCGCGAGCGCGATTTCCCGAACGCGCTCAACGCGCTCGCCGAGGCGGGCTACGAGACAGACCTCACCTTCCCGCACTGGCTGGGCAAAGCCTTCCACCCTGGCGGCGAATATTTCGTCGACGTGATCTACGGCTCGGGGAACGGTGTCTCGCGCGTCGACGACGAATGGTTCACCAACGCCCCCACCGACCAGATCTTCGGAATGCCTGTGCGCCTGTGCCCGCCAGAGGAAATGATCTGGTCCAAAGCCTTCATCCAGGAGCGAGAACGCTACGACGGGGCCGACGTCGCCCATCTGTTCAAGGCGTGTGGCCCGGAGCTGGATTGGCAGCGCCTGCTGCGCCGGTTCGGACAGCACTGGCACGTGCTACTCAGTCACCTCGTGCTGTTCAACTTCGTCTACCCTGGTGAGCGCGACCGCTTGCCCTCGGCAGTCATCCATGAGCTGACGCGACGTTTGTCTGACGAGGTCAGCAGCCCGGCCCCCAGCGAGCGTGTCTGCCGCGGAACCATCCTCTCGCGCCAGCAGTACCTGGTCGATGTCGAGGAGTGGGGCTACCGCGATGTTCGCACCCGCCCCGACAACCCGATGTCCGAGGCGGACATCGCTACCTGGACCGCGGGCATCACTCGCGACGGGTCGCGCGAGAGTTAGCCGATACCATTGCGGCCACTATGCCGCAGCCCGATCTGACCAGCGAACGTTCCGCACTTGCTCGCGCGTTTGCCTACGTCGACGAGCGGATCGACGAGTTCGTGCAGCGTCTCCAGGAGCTCTGCCGTCAACCCAGCATCTCGGCCCAGAACATCGGTCTGCAAGAGACTGCCGACCGTGTCGAGTCACTCGCACGCGCCGTCGGCGCGGAAACAGAGCGCATCGAACTCGAAGGCGGGCCGCCGATCATCTACGGACGCATTGAAGGCGCTGGCGGACGAACGCTGCAGCTGTACGACCACTACGACGTCCAGCCACCCGAGCCGCTCGAGTTGTGGCACCACGATCCTTTCGGTGCCGAGATCGCCGACGGTCGGATCTGGGCCCGCGGCGTCAGCGACAACAAAGGCAATCTCGTCGCGCGGCTGTGTGCCATCGAGGCGTACCAGAACACGCTGGGAACGCTGCCGCTGACGGTGACGCTGGTGTTCGAGGGTGAAGAAGAAGTGGGCAGCCCGCATCTGCGCCAGTTCACAAATGGCCCGCGCGGCGCCGAGCTCCTGCACGCGGACGCTTGCATCTGGGAGGCGGGCTACAAGGACCCGAGCGGTCGCCCGACGATCAGCCTGGGCTGCAAAGGCATCCTGTATGTGGAGCTCCGGGTTCGGACAGCGGCCAAGGACCTGCACTCGAGCTGGGGGGCCGCCGTGCCGAACGCCGCCTGGCGACTGGTGGGCGCGCTGGCGACGTTGAAAGACCTGCGGACCGAGCGCATCTTGATCCCCGGGTTCTACGACCAGGTACGTCCGCCGAACGAACGTACGCTCGAGCTGGCCGATCGCGAGCCATTCGATCTCCAGACCTACCGCAAGCTGTTCGGCATCTCAGACTTTCTCCAGGGTTGGGACGGCGTCCAGGCGCGCCGCCATTACCTGTTTGATCCAACCTGCACGATTTGCGGAATCTCGTCCGGCTACCAGGGCCCTGGCGGCAAGACCGTATCGCCCGCCGAAGCATTCGCCAAAATCGACTTCAGACTGGTGCCGGACCAGGATCCGGACGAAATCCTCGAGCTGCTCCGCCGCCACCTCGCCGACCAGGGATTTTCGGATGTCGAGGTCGTCGAGGTGGAAGGTGAAGGCGAGCGGGCGGCTCGCACCGATCCTGATGCCGCCATCGTCCCCGCTGTCGTCGACACCGCGCGCGAGCTGTACGATCGCGATCCGCTGATCCTGCCCAACATGGCCGGCACAGGTCCCCAGTACCTGCTGTGCGCTCAGTTCGGCGTGCCCGCGATCGGGATGGGCGTGGGCAACGCGGACTCAAATAACCACGCGCCGGACGAAAACATCCTGATCGACGATTACATCGAAGGCATCAAACACGCCATCTGGGTGATGCACCGCTTCGCTCAGTGCTGAAGGTCCGCTTCCTGGGCACGGGCACGCCGATCGGCGCGGGCGGCCTGCTGCAGAGCTGTATTGCCCTGGAGACGGCCAACACGCGCGTGCTGCTCGATTGCGGAATGACATCGATGGTCGCACTTCACCGCGGCGACATGGATCCCGAGGGCATCGACGCCGTGATCATCTCCCACCTGCACGGGGACCACTTCGGCGGCCTCCCCTTGTTGCTGCTGGACGCGTCCATGCGGCGGCGAACGCGCCCTCTTCTTGTGGCGGGTCCGCCGTCCACCGCGCCCCGTCTACGTCAAGCGCTGGCCGATTTCGGCTGGACTGGTACGTGGGAGCATTGCCAAAATTTCTTGAACTTCGGGACGCTCAGGCCGCGCGAGCCCGCCGACGTCGCCGACCTGCGCGTCACCGCGTACCCGGTGCCGCATTATCCGGGCACCGAGCCGACCGCCATCCGCCTCGAACACGGCGACAAGGTGATCGCCTACTCCGGCGACGCCGGATGGTCCTCCACCCTGCTGGAGGCGGCAGAATCCGCCGACCTGTTTATCTGCGCGGTCTGGTCCTTCGACGAGGACGACCCGAGCTTCCTCGATTACCGGACGTTCCGTCGCCACCAACATGAGTTTCGCGCTAAACGAATCCTCCTGACGCACCTCGGCCCACCGATGCTCGACCGGCTTTCGGACGTCCAGGTCGACAACGTCGAAGTGGCTACCGACGGCCTGTGGATCGACCTGCTCTGAGACAGAGCTGAGGGCAGACACACAGGCGCCCCCAAACGGGCACGTGCCGCGGCCTTTGTTCAGGCCGGATCCGTGTCGCCCCAACGCTCGCACTCAGCCCGCCTCTGCTGGTGCGCGCCTTTCGAAGCGCTTGTGTTCTGCCCTCGGCCAGTGTCAATGTGCAATCCGCGTGCCTCGCGGGGCCGCATCGCCGGCCTCATCGCAGCGATTCGCGGTGTGGAGAGCGCGCTGGAGCACTTCGGCCAGATGCAGCGCCTTGCGACCGGTGGTCTGCGAGATCTGTTCGCGGCACGAGAAGCCGTCGGCCACGATCAGAGCCTCTGGCGACGCCTCGCGAACGGCCGGCAGCAACACGCGTTCGCCGATCTGTAGCGACACGTCGTAGTGCTCTGCCTCGAAGCCGAACGCGCCGGCCATGCCGCAGCAGCCCGAGTCGAGCAGCTGGTAGTCGAGCCCCATCTTGTCGAGCTGCGCCTTCTCGTCGTCGAGCTTGACGATCGCTTTGTGATGACAGTGCCCGTGCACCAGCGCCTTGCGATCGAGCCGCGGCGGCTGCCACTTCGCCCGCTCGAGGAACTCCGACAAGAGGAACGACTGCGCCTTCAGCCGCTGCGCGTCGAGATCGTTGGGCAACAGGTTGACCATCTCGTCGCGGAACACCGACAGGCAGCTCGGCTCCAGGCCGACCAGCGACGTGCCGAGCGCGATCTCCGGCC
>JAFAPL010000115.1 GCA_019247135.1 Chloroflexota bacterium
GACACTGGACACATCTACGTGTCCGAACAGATCCCCGCCGGACGGCAGCTCCGTCCTGCCATTTCGGTGATTCGCGTGTGCTCGGCAGCGTGTCAATGGCCGTGGCGAATGCCCCACTGATGGCCGTCGAGGTATCCGCCGGTGGCCAGGTATGTCCCCAGCTGTGGCCAGCGAAAGTCCCCACCCCGGGGTTCGTATGAGTGTCCTCCTTCCTCCCGGGTGAGCTGCCCGGGTTAGTGGCGCAATGGTGCGCCGTGTGCGTCCAGGCCGTGCGCGTGCAGCGCTTCGGGCACACTGAGCCCGTTGAGCACGCTGCGCACGCCATCGATGCCGAGGCCCCAGAAGGGACCTTCGCCGTACTGATTGATCAACTGCTGGAGGCGACGCAGTTGATGCGTTCGAGCTGGATGAAGCTGGAGTTCGCCGCGCTCCCAGCGCGCCCAGGTATTGGGTGTGATGCCGAGGAGTTCGGCCACCTCAGCTTGGGTGCGATCGCCGAGTGCACGTCGCAGGTCGACCAGGTCCAGCTCGGAACTGCTGGACGATGCGCGTCTATACGTCACGTCTAGGTCCACGCGTGCGCGCCTCTTTCATCCGCCATGAGTCACCCGAGGTGACGACCACCACGGCGTGATGCAGAAGGCGATCGAGGAGCGAAACGGCCGTTGTCTGTACCGGCAGGAAGTGGCCCCACTCTTCAAATGGCCAATGACTGGCCACGCCCAGGCTGCGGCGTTCGTAGGCAGCCGCCACGAAACGAAACAGCAGCTGCGAGCCGGTGTCGTCCAGCGGCGCAAAGCCGAGCTCGTCAATCAGAATCAGCTCGTGCCGCAGCAGCTGGCTGATCATTTTGCCGACGGTGTTGTCGGCCAGGCCGCGATAAAGCGTTTCGATCAAATCGGCCGCCACCAGGTAGCGGACCTTCATGCCGCGTTCGACGGCACGCACGCCACAGCCCAGCAACGTGTGCGACTTGCCCGTGCCCGGCGGTCCAATCAGGAGCAAGTTCTCTTTGGCGCGCACCCACTCGAGTGACGCGACGTAGTCAAAGGTTGGGCGCGGGATGGATGACTCAGCCACCTTGAAGCCCTCCAGGGTCTTGACGACCGGAAACCCGCCGTGTTTGAGACGAATGCGACGGTTGGCTGCGTCGCGCGCAGCGATCTCGGCCTGCAGCAGCGAACGCAACAGCTCCTCGGGGTTCCAGCGCTGCGTGATGGCGGTCTGCAGCACCTCCGGCGCTTGTTCGCGCATGGTCGCCAGTTTGAGACGGCGCAGTGACTCGACCAAATCCACGGCCAGTGGCGGTGGTGCCGCGGCGATCACGCGCCCACCGCCTGCACCGCATACGCGCTGAGTGGGCGGACTGGTACCTCGGGCAGCTCCAGCGGCAGCTGCTGACCCGCACGAACGGGAGTCGGCACGCCTCGCCCCGCCTCCAGGATGGTGCGTACGTCGCTTGCTTTGAAGCGACGGAAGCGCGTGGCGCGATCGAGCGCTTTGATGACGACCTCGCGGTTCCAGACCGCTAGCAAGTCGACGATCTCCGTCAACTCGTGCTCCAGACGCAGGGTGCCCGCCGCTGCAGCGTTGCGCAGGAACACCTCGGCGACCGGTCCGAGGCCCATGAAAGCAAGCTCTGCTGCCGTACGCGGACGGATGCCACGTGCCGGTCGCCGATGAGGATCCACCAGATCGCCGCAGGCCACCTCGCCGGGTCCGACCGGATCGTGACGGATCACCTCCTGGCCGTCATGCTGAATGACCACTTTGTCTTCACTGGCGACCACCTCCACGGACTCACCCACGAGCGTTTTCGGGACCAGGTAGCGCGCCGATCCGAAGCGAATGCTGCCGCGCTTATCGACCGTCCGACCTTCGCCGGCGCGCAACGGTGGACGACCTGCTGGCAATGGCCGCAGCACTTCACGTTCGCTGAGCAGTCGTTCGGCAGGAACAGCCGCAATCTCGCTATGGACCTGGCCATTGACCTCGGCGCACCAGCGGCGGGCGGAGGCGTTCGCCTCGTCCAGATCGCGCCACTCGGGCTCCAGCAGAGCGGGCACCAGCAGGTCGCGTTGGGCGTACCCACACAGATTTTCGACGACACCCTTCGATTCAGGATCCGCCCCCTCACAGAAATCGGCTTTGAACCCAAAGTGGGTGGCGAACTCGACGTATTCTGGGTGCGGCACCACGACGTTGGCGACGATGCCCGCCTTCAGACAACCCATGCGATCGGTCAGCACGACGGCCGGCACGCCTCCCAGTTCCTCAAAGCACTCGACTAACAACTTGAGCGTTGTTTCGCGCGTCTGGTCGGCGCCAAATCGCACGAAGCGGTACCTACTCCAGGCGAGGACGGCGCAGAAGATATTCCGACCGTTTTCCTTGGCCCAATCGATAACCAGGTGCTCACCTGGCACTGGGATCCACGGCCGATAGGTGCGCCGCTCACGCTTCCAGGCAACTTTCGCTCGCGCCACCGCCCGTCGGAAATTGCGCGCTGAACCGGTGTAGCCAGCCTTGCGTGCCACCGGCAGTAGCCGTTTGGCAGAGATGCGGCCGTCAGTGGCTTCGATGCGCTTGGCGATCACGCCCTCCACGACCACTGTGTTGCTGGTCCGCGGCACGCGCAGCTCCAGGTGACCAGCCTGCCGGCGCTCGAGCACGCGTTTGACCGTCTTGTGCGTCGTCCCACACAACGCGGCTGCGCCGCGATAGCTGCCCACGGCCGCATAGGCATTGACAATATCCATCCGTTCCCTCAAAGACTTCACAGGACGTCCCCTCCGGTGCGTAGAGCTGGGGTATGACCACCACCAGCATGACGCACCCGGGGACGTCTTTATTGCGTCAGTTCAGTGACCCGGGGACGGGGACCATCGTGGCCACCAGTGGGGACTTGCTTGGCTACAATCGGAGACCACGCTGGCCACCTGCGGATACATTGCCACGGCCAGGGACATGATCAATCGCCCGGTTCCCGCGCGACGACACGATCCTGACTCGAGCTGCACCACCAAGGACTTGCAATCAACCAGAAAGTTGCCTAACAATCAGCCTTGGATCGCCCCAAGTTCTACGCCCTGTGG
>JAFAPL010000005.1 GCA_019247135.1 Chloroflexota bacterium
CGCCTGAGGCGCGGCCGCTTGGCGCAGGGCGTCCTCAGAGGCGTCGACAGGCCCGTCAGAGGCGGAAATCGAGGGCAGAACGGCCATGTCGACGCCCAGGGTAGCACGTGTGTTCAGGGTCTGAGAAGTAACCATTCTCGGACCTAAGTAGTGTGGGTGTGATGCTGTGGTGGGTTCACGCAAGTTTCAAATGATGCTTTCTCAGTAGAATGGCCCTTGAGGTCAGTTTTGAACTCGGATTGGGGCTTGGCGGGCGGTTCCGAACGCGTTCGATCAAGCATGCCCGCCCCGTCCGGCCGGCTCAGCTGGTCCGTCCAGCAGCCTGTTGCTGTGGAGCGGTCGTGCGCTCGGGTTCTTGGTTCGCGGCGAATCTCTCAGCTAGACGGAAACGCGTGACCACTCGCGCCGACGTCGACAACGTGCGCCCGGACGACGGCATGCATGCCGCGATCGCGGCCGAGGAACAGACGGTCAGCGTTGCCGAGGCCGCGGTGCTGCTCGGACGGGATCGCACGCGGGTCTACGCGCTGCTGCGTTCAGGCGACCTGGTCGCCGCGCCCGAAGACGACAACGACGGCCGCGTGCGGATCCTGCGCGCGAGCATCGAGCGCTGGCTCGTCGCCGGTGGCGCGAGCGGGGCCCCGCTCAGTCCGCGTAATGCCTGGGCGCTCATCGGTCTGGCCAGCGGCGATGAGCCGTTTTCGGAGCGCTGCCTGGGGCTGCTCGAGCGCGCCGAGGAGCTCTCCCGCACGCGCACCCGCTTCTCACGTGGAGAAAGCCTGGTCGACCTGGCGCCGCGATTACGCCGGCGCGCGACGCTGATCGTGCGGCACCTGCCCCGTGGCGTGCGCGAGGCACTCGAGCGCGACGCGGCTCTCGTGCGCACCGCCGCCAGCGTGGCGGCCGCCTACGGCTGGGACGAGCTGGTCGGGACCGAGGACCTGAGCTGGCGACTCGACGCGTACATCTCCGAAACAGCCTTCGCAAGCCTCCAGGAGCAGCTCAATCACCTCGACGTCCACGACTCGGACGACAGTCATGAGCTCGGCGAACCCGTGCTGCTGAGAGCGGTCGACGAGCCGTGGCCGTTTCCGCCGAACTATCCGATCGCGCCGCAGCCGCTGGCCGCACTGGACCTGCTCGACTACCCCGACCAGGTCGCCCGCCGCACTGGTCGCGAGCTTCTCAATGCGCTCGGTGAGACGAAGCCGCTTGTGCTGGCGCGGCGCTCCGCGAAAGCACGCGCGATGGCCAGCCCGCTCATGGGCAGGCTGCTCAACGGCGAGGGGCGCGGCAAAGAACGGCCGCGGGTCGAGGGTGATCCGAAGACCGACACGCGTGCCGCGGCGGCGCACATTGTCGGGGTGCTGTGGGCCTCAGCCAGCCAGGGGCTGACTGTGAAGGAGCTGCGCGCGGCCGTGGGACTGTCCAGGGAGCGCTTCGAAGACGCCTACGAGTTGCTCGGAGAAAGTCCGCCGCTGGGGCTGATGGTGCAGCGGCACGGGGACGAGCTGCGGCTGGTCACCGCGCCCGAGGTTTCCGCGTCCGTCGAGCGGCACCTGAACAATCCGCGGCCAGTGGCGCTGTCCAACGCGGCACTCGAGGTGCTGGCGATCGTCGCCTACCGCCAGCCCATCGCCCGTTCGGGCATCGAGCACATCCGCGGCTCGGCCAGCGACAGCGCCATTGAGAAGCTGCTCGAGCGCGGGCTGATCGCGTACAACCCGCATCACCTGTTTGTGACCACGCGGGGATTTCTGAGTCTCGATGGCTTGAGCGATTTGACCCATCTACCTGAACTGGAGTCCGGCATCATGTCAGAGATCCCGTAATGCGAACCTACACAGACAATCCCGCGATTGGGCATCCCATCTGAAGCTGCGAGCGGGCGAACGCGCCGATCGAACGGTGGAGCGCATGAAAGCGGGCATCGCCGCATTGCAGGCGTCCGGTCGGAAGATCACCGCCGAGTCGATCAAGCAGGCCACGCGCGATCTGGAGCCAGGCTTCGCAGGCCTGAGCTTCCAACTCATCCGGCGGAACGCGCGTGCATACGCGCTTTACCGTGAGGCGGCCGACGCTTCAGCTCAATACCGACGACTGAGAGGAAACAACGGCCTAGACGTCGACGGAGAACTCTATCGCCTCGCCAGGAACCCCGCTCGTCTTACGACCCACTCCAACGACTTGGTAAACGTGATCTCGTGCGGCGCATTCGTGGACTAGAGGCCGAGCTCGCACTCGAACGTCAGTGGCGCAGCGCTCTTGCTTATGATCAGCAGGCGCTGTACGGAAAGCTCCTCCGACTCGAGACTGATATGGTTCTACTGCAGACCGAACACACCAGTTCAGATTGAAGGCAAACCCGCGGAAATGCCAGTTTCATTTCGACCATGACAAGCGATTCAACCGATCAAGTCGTGTAACGCATCGACAACCGCTGCTGGGTTTTCTTGTGGCAGATCGTGGCCCGCGCCCTGTATGACTCTCCGCTCGTATGGGCCTTTGAAATATTGTGCACTTGAATCGGTTGCCTGGACAGGACCTGTAACTCCGTCGTCTGTACCCTGCAATGAGATGGTTGGTGCAGTGATAATCGGCCGCTCCGCTAGCCGCGCCTCGAAAACCTCATAAGCCGGGTCGCCTGGTGCGGCACCCGCGCTGTGACGGTATCTATGAATTGCAACATCCACGAAATCAGGGTTCTCGAACGATGCAGCCGTGCGCGCGTACACATCATCAGAGAAGTGCCAGGTCGGCGACCAGAGTTGCCACAGCAGGCGGCAAAACGCTGCGCGGTTTGCACTCAAACCAGCCTTACCTCTCTCAGTTTGGAAGTAATACATGTACCACGATCGATATTCCGCCTCCGGAGCCGATGGCATTGCGGAAGCTGCAACGTTGTAGATGGTGTAGCCGCCAACAGAAACAAGACATCGGACCCGTTCAGGCCAGAGTGCGGCGACCACGGTGGCGGCGCGGCCGCCCCAGTCAAAACCGGCCAGTGCTGCAGTGGGGATGCCAAGAGCATCCATGAAATCCACCACGTCCTTTCCCACGGCCGCTTGCTGCCCAGAGCGGAGCGTATCCACTGACAGGAACCGAGTTTCACCGAAACCCCGCAGGTACGGAACGAGCACACGCCAACCAGCAGCCACCAGTGGTGGGACTACTCCGTCGAACGCTCGCGCGTCGTATGGAAAACCATGTAACAAGATGGCAGGCGGTCCGTCGGCAGGGCCGCTTTCCTCGTAAGCGATATCCAAGGACGCGGTTTGGACGTGCTGGAGTGGGTTGGGACTGACCTGTGCTTCCGCGATGCGCTCGAGGCCGAGCCCTGCCGCGATCCCGACGATCGCTGAAGCTGCTCCGAAGATAATCGCTCGTCGAGAGACGGAACTCTCCAGAGGCAGCTGCAGCTCCGCCGATTCACAACCGCGCCAACTTAGCTGCGTACGCACTGCAGCACCCCCGATTGCCAAACTCGAGGTGCGCACTCCCCCTTGGTGCTGACCCCAGGCGAGTACGTCAATGCTTCGCGGGCCTTCGTCAATGAGGCTGAAGGAGTGTCAGTGATGGA
>JAFAPL010000665.1 GCA_019247135.1 Chloroflexota bacterium
CGAGCGGCACGCCGAAGACGAACGCCGGCCACAGGTTGGATAAGACGAAGCCGCCCCATCGCGTCGCTTCCACCTCGCGGTACGCCCTGGCGAGCGCGCGCCATGGGTCACTGAGAGAATGCCGCGGCACAGCGCGGATCGGCGTCATCGTGCCGTGCTGGTGGCGCAAGGCGGGTGCCAGATTGAACCGGTCAGCACTCGATGTTTTTTTGTACGTGAGGTTCGGACACCGGAATCGGAGTCGAATGGCGGACCTGGATCCAAAACGACATCCGTGTTAGCCGGAGTCCGACTCCGCTCATTGCGATGTCAGGTCGAACCGTTGAGTCGACTCAGGAGGCTGCTCACGGCTGGGCCGAAGATGATCAGGCCCGCGATCGCCAGCACGGCGACCAGGGCGATGATCAGGCCATATTCAATCAACCCTTGAGCTCGCTCACGCAGCTCGACCATAGCCGCTAGTTTATCCCTGCCTGGTAGCGACTCACAGCGAACGGGGCGGCGATGGGCATCACCGTCCCACCCGAGATCCTGGCCCAGGCGACCGAAATCATCCAGTCATGCCGTTGCATCGCACGGTGCGGCACGCCGAGGCGAGCGGCCACATGACCGGCAGGGCCACATCCATCCAGAGTGAGATCGGCAGCCTCGCGGGGTCTCAGCGAGGTGGTGCGTATGCGCCGAGATCGCAGCTCGCACGTTGGTACGATGGCATCGGCGAACTCCGGCAGGACATCGGCCGCTTTCTTCTTGCCCCACCTGCGGCCGGGCCTGCGCCTGCTCGACTGCGGCTGTGGCGTGGGCAGCATCACCATCGGCCTGGCCGCGGCGGTTGCGCCCGGTGAGGTGATCGGCTGGATCTCGAACCAGGGCAGATCGACCAGGCGCGGGCCCTGGCGCGGGAGCACGGCGTGGCCAACGTCACGTTCCGAGTCGGATCGGTCTACGACCTGCCGTTCGCCGATGGCGCCTTCGATGCTGCGTTTGCGCACACCCTGCTCATGCACTTGCACCGGCCGATAGTTGGCTTGCGCGAGATCAAGCGTGTGCTACGGCCCGGCGGCGTCATCGGCGTCGCGGACGATGACCAGTGGACCATGCTGCTGTCGCCCGCGGTGCCGCTCGTCCAGGAGTTCCTCGTGCTGCACCAGCGCTGGCTGGTCGAGGTGCGCGGTGCCCACCCGTTTGTCGCACGTCATCATCGCCAGACGTTGGTGGAGGCCGGCTTCGTTCGCGTGATCGCGATGGGTACGCTGGGCACCTGGGCGCCTACGGCACACCCGAAGACACGCGCGCTATCGCGGCGTGGTGGGCGCAGGTGCAGCGCCCGGACTGGCGGGAGCAGTTCACCCGTAGCGGCTGGGTCGACGACGCGCGACTGGACGCGATGGTCGAGGCGGTGCTGGCCTGGGGCGAGAGGCCGGATGCGTTCATGGCCATGCTGGGCGTGGCGGCCGTGGGCTGGGTCGGCGAGGACGGCATTTTGTCACGCTAGGGGGCGGTTCCGTCCCGCCGGGGTACGCCGACGGCGTCAGACTCGGGTGCATATGTTCGTGTCTGACCGGCGACCGTGGCCTCCGCGTGGCCTGATGCGTTCCTGGTCGGATTAGCTGCGCGAACAGCTTGCACCAACGCTTGCAGCATCTCCCGCTCAAAACTGCCGCCGAGGGCAGTCAGGAGCGAGTGCTGTTCTTCCGCTTCACTCTCCGGCTCGGGGAGTCGACCTTGGATAGTACGTACACTTGCACATCACCATGAGCATGGCGGCGCCGATCCAACGCGTACGCGGGACCAACGATGTCCTGCCGCCCGACGACGCCCGCCTGCGTCGGCTCGAGGCGCGGCTGCGCGAGGGCTTCGAGACGTTCGGCTACCAGGGCATTCAGACGCCGATCGTCGAGCCGCTCGAACTGTTCTTGCGCAAGTCCGGCGACGAGATCGTGGCCCGCATGTACGCGTTTTCGCACTGGAACCGTCGCCTCTGCCTCCGCCCCGAGCTCACCGCGAGCGTGATGCGCAGCTACGTCGACGAGCTGCAAGGTCAGGCGTTGCCGATTCGCCTGCACTACAGCGGCCCGAGCTTTCGGTACGAGCGGCCGTCCCGCGGGCGCTACCGTCAGTTCACGCAGGTGGGCGTCGAACTTATCGGCGCGGCTGGTCCAGCTGCTGACGCCGAGGTCCTGCACCTGGCGTGCGCCGGCCTGAAGGCGGTCGGGATCGAGCGGTACCGACTCGTCATCGGTCATCTGGGCGCCACACTCCAGCTCCTGGGCCAGCTGGGCATGACCGAATATGCACAGGGTCTGGTGCTCGATCTGATGGAGCCGATCGCCCGTGGGCGACTGAGCCCGGACGAAGCCACCGCGCGCGTGCTCGACCTGATGGGCGGGCCGAGTCCGAACGGCAAGGCGGACGGCGCCGCGCCAGGGCTGCCACCCGCGCTCGCCAACCTGCCACCGGATCAGGCGAC
>JAFAPL010000033.1 GCA_019247135.1 Chloroflexota bacterium
GATGCCGAAGTCCTGGTTCAGCTTGCGCAAGCTCCCAAGGATCGTGGCCCGAAGCGAGGCGTCGACCATCGAGACCGGTTCGTCGGCAATGATCAGCTTCGGCCTCATCAAGAGTGCGCGCGCAACCATCACGCGCTGCCGCTGGCCGCCCGAGAGCTGGTGCGGGTGGCGCCCAAGCGTTTCGTCCGGGCGGAGCCCTACCGCGCGGAGCGTCTCCTCCATCAACTGGCGCTCCTGGTCCCGACCACGCGCCAGCCCGAACTTGCGGATCGGGGTGTCCAGGACGTGGTCGACGCGATAGAACGGGTTGTAGACCTCGTATGGGTCCTGGAAGATGACCTGCACGTCACGCAGGAACTGGCGCCGCTGAGTCCGCGTGAGCGCGCGCAATTCTGTGCCCTGGTAGAGCACCTCGCCGCGGGTCGGCGTGACGAGGCCGAGCAGCAGCCGCGCCAGCGTCGTTTTCCCGGACCCGGACTCTCCGACCACGGCCGTGATGGAGGGTGGCTCATTTTTGATCTCGAGTGAGAAGTTTTCGAGCGCGGTGTTGTGGTTGCGATCGAACAGGCCACCACCGAACACCTTGCTGACGTTGCGGCACTCGAGCAGCGCGCTCACACCGAGATCTCCACCCTCGCCGCCTCGCCCGGGCGACCCGAAACATCCTCGTACAGATAACACGCCACGTGACGGTTCGGTCGAACCTCGCGGAAGGGCGGGTCGGCGGTCGAGCAGACGTCCATTGCATATGGGCATCGCGGCTGGAACGGACAGCCTGGCACCCGGTTGAGGAGCGAAGGCGGCAGCCCGGGAATGCCGCGCAGCGTGCTCTTTTGCTCGACCGACGGCAGGCTTTCGATGAGCAGTCGTGTGTACGGGTGCAGTGGTTCCCTGAAGATCTCCGTCACCGGCGAGACTTCGACCATCTTGCCCGCGTACATGACGCCCAGACGGTGGACGAACTGTGCCATCAAGCCCATGTCATGCCCGACCAGGATGACTGCGGCTCCAAGCTGTTCCTGAACGCGACCCAGCGTATCCATGACCTGTTTCTGGACGACCACGTCCAGCGCCGACGTCGGCTCGTCGGCGATCAGCACGCGCGGTTGCAGGCTGATGGCGATTGCGATGCACACGCGCTGCTTCATGCCGCCGGACAGCTCGTGCGCGTACATGTTGCCCACCTCGGGCGTCAGCCCGACTTGCCGCAACAGGTCGGCTACGCGCGCCGACAGTTCGGACTTGCTCAGACGGAGGCCGTGGTCGCGCATTCCGTCCGCGAGCTGGTGGCGTACTCGCATCACCGGATTGAGCGAGTTCATGGCGCCCTGGGCAACCATGGCGATGGCGGCCAGCCGCAGCGCGCGCATCTTGTCCTCTGATAACGCGACCAGGTCAACGCCCTGGAGCAGCGCCTGGCCGCCCTCGATTCGGCCGGGCCGCCGAACCATGCGCATGAGCGCGAGCGCGATCGTGGTCTTACCGGAGCCCGACTCGCCGACCAGTCCGAAGCGCTCGTTCGGCTGCAGCTCGAAATCCACGCCGTCGACTGCCTTCACCGGCCCGCGCGGCGTGTGGTAGTAGACCTTTAGATTCTGGACCTCGAGGACCGGCTGCACATCTCTCAACCCTTGCTGGCGGAGCCGATTCTAGCGTGTCCGGCGGGCGTTAAGCTGAGGGCGCCCGCGCTCGGCTCGCAAGCTCGCAAGCTCGCAAGAAGCTCCAGACCGAGCTCTCGCGGCGAATCACGTTCGGCTATGGCTGAACGTATCGCTCTGCAGTGACAATGCATGCCTGCATAGCCTTGTAAAGCCGCAGGACGACCTCGGGTCGGTCGAATGCCGGGTCAAATGGCACCGAAAGGCCGCCAAAGTCTTCGAGAACGAGCCAGGCGCCGGGCTTCAACGCGTGCATCATGCGACGCAATGCTCGGCTGCGCCATCACGTCGGGACGGACGGGCTGCCTGCTCCGACCTCGAGGCAGTGCCAACCGGAGGTGATCCCGAGTCGTTGCAGGTGTCGCTCGGTCGTGTCGTCGTAGACGGCTGAATGCCAGGCGATTCGCACCTGGGCTTCGTCTCGTGCGTTGTCGAGCGCGTATTTGTCCGGGATCGCCTCTTGCGTGTTGGTCATCCGGTGTACTCCTGTTTGCCGATCATTTCTGGAGGACGCTCCGAGCGCGTGCGTCGGTCACCTCCGTCGGGGCACCTGCGCCAGGATGGTTGGCGGAATCTGTACTCCCATCGCGCGGGGGCGGCCAATTCATTCGCGCTCTGTGCGTCGACAGGGATCACGTCCAGTTGGCGCTGTGCCGCCGCGCCTTGCATCGCCTCCAAACGATCCAGGGTGTTGGGGACGCTGGGGTCTCGGAGGACCGCAACCCGTTTCAGTGCTGGAATCGTGGCCTGCAGGAGCTGCAGTCGTTTGTCGCCCACCTCCGCCGACCAGAACAGGACACCGGTCACGTTGCCGCCTGTTCCTGAATTGAGTTCGCTGGCGAGCACCGCATCAGCAGTGGCCACGACGACCGCAAGCGCGCGACCCACCCGGAATACTGCGCTTCAGCCATCGCCAGGTCGCGCATCGCTGCCTCGAAATACTCGCGGTTCCCGTTGACGGTACCGACCATCACCTTGTTGCCGAGCGCGAACTCCACCATCAGGCACCTTGACGATGTACTCCGGATCATCCACGTAGTACTCGGTGAGGTAGCCGTGTCGCCGGTTGACACCGCGCTCGAAATAGACTTCGTCGGTGGTCATGTCATACGTGCCGATCTGGTCGTAGATGCTGGACCCACGCCGGCGAACGGTAGCGACCCGTAGTCCTTCTGGCCGGGATAGACGGCGATGGCCTTCATGCGGTCACCGCCTGTGCAGCCATACGTCGCGTTTCACGCACCGGAGCCATAGCGATGACGTTGACCGCGGCAGCCATGAGGCCAAGATCCTTCAGCAGAAACTGACCTGCCAGCGACAGCGTCGGGAAGTTTGTGACTGAGGGCGCGACGAGGAAAATCGTGAGCGTACCGAGGAACACTCCGACCGTGATCAGGCCCGCGTAGGCCTGGAAGTAGCCGGTGACAAGCAGAATCGCCACCACGAGCTCGACCGCGCCAAGCAAATACACACAGGCGTTGAATGCCAGGAACGGAAGCGAAGCCTGCAGCAGTCCGACGACCGGCGAAGGATCGACGAACTTGAGTGCGCCAATCCAGGCCAGAATGATGGCCAGGCTGAAGCGGAGAAATGGCCCGTTGATGCGACGGGCGTTGCTGGTAAGCAGGTACTCCATGACAGTGAATCTCCTTCGGCGGGATAGTCCTCGCGTCAGTGGCTTTCGTTACACTCGGACGCGCCGGCCGGCAGAATGGCGTTCGACCTCAGACCCATCCATACGCCACGCCAACGCGGCCGTGTAACGTTGGCGCGTTGTGCGAGACAGTGTGTCTATGGCTGGTGCATCCCAACTCTCGATCCCCGTCATCCTCGGCACCCCACGCCAAGGTCGGTTGAGCGAGCACGTCGCTCGCGTGATGGTCGAACAGCTCTGTAAACGCGGCCACGTGGTCACCACGCTGGTTGACGTCCGCAAGCTCGACCTCTCGTCGATGGACGCTGGCGAAGCGATCAAAGACGCGGGGTTTTCCGAGTCAATGCTGCGGGCGGATGGCCTGGTGATCGTGGCACCGGAGTACAACCACGGCTACCCGGGCATCCTCAAGCACGTCCTGGACAGCAACCTCAAGGAATACATCCACAAGCCTGTCGGGTTGTGCGGTGTGTCCGCTGGCGGATTCGGTGGCACGCGCGTCGTCGAAAGCTTGCTGCCAGTGATGCGCGAGCTCGGTATGGTCAGCATTTTCTGGGACGTGAACGTGTCGAGCGCCGGCAAGGCGTTCGACGAAAGCGGCAATTTACTCGACCAGGCGCTGCCCCGCCGCATCGACAAGATGCTCGGTGAGCTGGTGTGGATGGCGCGTGTGCTGCGTTACGGCCGCGACAACGTCGCCGTGTCGGATCCCAGCACTTCGATGATGTGTAGCGCGTGCGGCGCGCCCATGAATCAGCACGCCCAAAAGGTGGACTTCTCTTCTCCGCGGACCGCGGATCCAGTGTTCTACGGAACGCTCCAGGAGATTCACCAGTGCGCCGGCTGTGGCAATGTGCAGATGCGTCCGGCTGTCGCAGCGCAGTAGGGTGCGCCGCGCGTGACCGAGCGGATGCTCGCTAGTTCGCGCGTGCGCTCAGGTAGACCTCCAGCGTCGAGCGGATCTTCGATCGGCCGCGGTGCAACAGCACACGTTGGTTACCTTCCGTCAGGTTGAGCAACTGACAGACTTCGTCGCTGGGCACGCCTTCTACATCCCGCAAGCGCACCACCTCGGCCTGAGCAGGCGGCAGTTGCTCGAGCGCGCTGCGCACAACAGCATCCAGTTCCCCGGCTAGCAGTCGCTCCTCTGGCATCACGTCGGCGGACGGCTTTGCCAGGGGCATCCAGTGGCCGGGGTATCGATCGTCGGCTGGCCGGAACCTCGACGGATCCACGGCGTAGTCCTGCGCTTCCGTCTCTTCCTGCACGAACGTGGACATCGGAATGGTCCGCGCATCGCGGACGGCTTTGGTCCGCGCACGGTTCACCAGGATATGAAACAGCCAGGTCTTGAACGACGCGCGACCCTCGAAGTTGGGCAGCCCATGCAACACGCCAATCCACGTGTCCTGAACAACGTCGTCGACTGCGCTCGCATCGACGTACATGCGCGCCAATCGAAGCAGCGATGCGTGATAGCGCTCGACCAGGGAGACAAACGCGG
>JAFAPL010000034.1 GCA_019247135.1 Chloroflexota bacterium
CTATCAAATTGGCGCGAGCGCGTTTCGGGGCCGTCGCGCGCCGAGGCGGTGTACTGTGGGCCTGCCCGCGCTCCTCCCTCCGCCCTTCGCATGCCGACTCGACTCAGCCTCGATCGCCTCCTCTTCGGCCTGTGCCTCGCCCTCGCCGCAAGTCTGCCCTTCGAGCCCATCCAGGCCCCGCTCTCCCTCAGCCTCGGCAGGTTCAGCCTGAACCTCAACCACCTGAAGCTGCTGCTCGGCCTGGCCGTCCTGGTCTGGCTGCTCGACCTCGTGCGTCGGCCAGAGACGCGCCGGCGGCTGCGTCAGCTGTGGCCCGCGGCGCTGCTGCTCGGCGCGGTCGCCCTCTCGGCTGCCCTGGCGCCTACGAACCGCGCGGAGGCCGAAAAGTTCGTCGGCCGTTTTGCCTCAGGCATGCTCATGCTGCCCCTGGTGCTCCACGTGGTTCGCACCGAGGCTCGCCTGCGGGCACTCGTGTGGGCCGTGGGCGGCGGCGCGGCCGCGAGCGCGCTCCTCGGCCTGGGTGAGGCGACCGGCTGGTCCGTGCTCCAGCCCGTGCTCGAGCTGTTCAAGATCGCGCCGACCCGCGTCGGGGGCGACCTGCGGTTGAGCGCCTCGTTTCAGTACGCCACGATCGCGGCCATGTTCTTCGAGCTGGTCATCCCTGTCGCCCTGGGTCTAGCAGCGACGGCGGCGGCAGCATCCGCGCGGCTTGTCGCTATGGCCATCAGCGTTCTGTCAACTATGGTGCTCGTGCTGACCGTCACGCGCGCGGGCCTGCTCGCCGTCGGCGCTGCCCTGCTCGTGTTGCTGCTCTTCGGCCGGCGTCAGCCGCGCTGGCGTTCCATCCTTCGACCGACGCTGCTTACCGTTGCCGCGGCCGTGGCCGGCCTCGGCGGGCTGGCGATCGGACAACAGGCGTTTGCTACCCGCCTGGCGACCGAAAACGACTGGGGCTGGTACGCCGCCACCTACACCGCGCCCGCCAGCCTCGAATTGCGGTCGGGTGCGCCCACCCAGGCCACCATCGTCGCCCACAACGCGGGACAGGCCGTCTGGAGCAGCTCGGGCACACACCCGTTCGCGCTCGCCTACCGCTGGTTGAGCGCCGACGACCAGCAGCAGCTCCAGCTGCCCCAAAAGCAGGTTTTCCTCACGCGTGACGTGTCTCCGGGTGATTCGGTGGCGATCGTCGTCGACCTGCAGCCGTCGCCAGGGCTGGCCGCGGGCGAGTATCGCCTCGCCTGGGGCATGCTGCAGCAGGACGTGCTGTGGTTCCACGACCGCGGCTATCCCGACGCCGAGACGGCGGTGCGCATCACTCGAGCGGCGGCCCTCGGGCAGCCGAGCTCGCCCGTAGCGGAGGCGCCACGCACCGACACCTCGGCGACGGTCGCGCCCGTGCCGCGGCTCGAGCTGTGGCGGGCCGCGCTGAAGGTCTTCCTGGCATACCCGCTGCTCGGCGTCGGACCAGACAATTTTCGGCACGTCTACGGCAGCGCTCTCGGGCTTGACGCCTGGGACCAGCGCGTGGACGCCAACAACCTGTACCTCGAGTCTCTCGCCGACACCGGCATCCTTGGGGTCGCGGCGTTCGGCGTGCTCCTCGTGGCATTTGGACGCCGCATCTGGCGCCCGTTGCTCGAGACGCGCAGCGTGTGGCTTGCGGTGCTCGGCGCCAGCCTCCTGGCGTTCTTCGTGCATGGGGTGTTCGACTCGTTTCTGAGCTTTACGTCGACTGCCATGCTGTTCTGGCTGATCGTCGGCGCCAGCATGGCCGCGGCTCAGTTCGAGTCGTGCTGACGAGCGTTCGGGCCTGGCTCGACCGCGCTGCGTTTGGCGCGTGTGTCCTGAGCGCGGCCACGCTCGGCTTCGAACGCATCGAGCCGTCGCTGCCACTGACGCCCGACCTGCGGCTGACCAACGTTCGCGCGCTGGTGCTGCTGACGATCGTGCTCTGGCTGCTGGCTCGGCTGAGCGGAGGCCGCACGCCGCGCCTGCCGCCGAAAGCCGTGAGCCTCGCGTGCGCTGTATGGCTCTCGGTGCTGCTCGTCTCGGCGCTGCTGGCCCCGACGCACCAGACCTTCGCGCTCGCATTCGTCCGCGACATGACGCTGGGAGCCCTGTTCGGCTGGGCGGTGTACGACCTGACACACTCAAGCTTCTTACGTCAACTTGGCAACACACGCGCGTTCGCGCTGGGCGGCTTCGGCGTGGCCTTCGCCGTTGTGTTGGAAAGCACGGGCAACCCGGCCGTGCAACAGTTCCTGAACGGGTTTCGCTACGTGCCTAGCTTCAGCGTGGCCGACATCACCCGCGCGAGCGGCACCCTGCCACACCCCAACATCGCGGCCATGTTCCTAGCGCTGGCGATTCCGCTACAGCTCGCATGGCTTGCCTCGACGGTGTCATGGTCAGCCCGGGTCGGACTAGGCCTCGCGCTCGGAGCCTCGCTCGCGGCGGTCGTGCTCACGCTCAGC
>JAFAPL010000046.1 GCA_019247135.1 Chloroflexota bacterium
ACGACCCAGGTCATCAGCGCGGCGCCCAGAATCAGCATCGGCGCGAGGAAGTGCAGCGTGCGGTCGACCTGCGACGGGACGATGATCTCCTTGGTGAGCAGTTTCAGCGCGTCGGCGACGCTCTGCAGGAGTCCGAACTTGCCCACACGATTGGGCCCCCAGCGGTCCTGGATCCGAGCGATGAAGCGCCGCTCGGCCCACAAGGCCATGATGACGCTCACGGTGATCAGCCCGAGGCTGGTCACAGCGCCGACGATCACGTAGATCAATGAGACCAGCCATGCGGGCACGCCCAGCCCGATCAGCCAGTCCTGTATCGGCTTACCGACAGCCAACCAGAAGTCCGCCTGCGCGTACCAATCACCGAACGTCACACCCGACTCCTCGCGTGCGCGCGCGTGGGCCCACCACCCCCGCCGCCACCCGCAGCGTAGGAAGCAAGCGTCACGTGGAGCGTCACGTAGGGCGTCACGCGGACCTCATCTATCGACTTCCCCCATCACAATATCGAAGGAGCCGAGGATGACCACCGCGTCCGCCAGTTTGTGGCCGACCGCAATCTGCGACAGGCACGTCAAGTTCACAAAACTCGGCGGTCGGACGTTATAGCGGTACGGGTTCGTCGTCCCATCCGAGATCAGGTAGAAGCCGATCTCGCCCTTCGGCCCCTCGATGCGGGCGTACGCCTCGCCCTTGGGCGGCTTCAACACCTTCGGCATGCGCGCCCGGATGTCGCCCTCGGAGATCATGTCGAGCGCCTGCTGCAGGATGCGCGTGCTCTGCCGCATCTCGAGGATGCGGATCATGTACCGATCGAAGCAGTCGCCGTTGTACCGAACGGGCACGTCCCACGCGAAACGGTCATAAATGGAGTAGGGCTCCGCCCGTCGCACGTCATAGTCGATGCCGCTCGCGCGCAGGATCGGACCCGTCACGCTGTACGCCTTGGCGACCTCGGGCGGGATCATGCCTACGCCGATCGTCCGATTGCGGAACACCTCGTTGTCGGTCAGGATCGCTTCGTACTCGTTGATCTTCGACGGGAAAATGCGCAGGAAGCGCTCGAGCTGGGTGAAAAACTCCGCTGGCGCGTCGCGCGCCACCCCGCCGTAACGGATATACGACGGGTTCATCCGCACACCAGTCGGCAGGGCGAGCAGATCGAGCACCATCTCGCGTTCGCGCAGCGCATACAGCAAGGGCGTGCCATAGGTGCCGACGTCCATGCCGAACGTGCCCACGGCGACCAGGTGCGACTGAATTCGGCTCAGTTCTCCGGTGATGACGCGCAAGAACTCCGCGCGTTCTGGCACCACGAGCCCCGTCAAGCGCTCGATCGCCAGTGCGTAGGACCAGTTGGTGGTGATCGGCGACAGATAGTCCATGCGGTCGGTCAACACGGTGCCCTGGACGTACGTCCGCACTTCGCCGAGCTTTTCGGACGAGCGATGCAGGTAGCCCATGACGGGCGTCGCGGCGATCACCGTTTCGCCCTGCAGCTGCATGATCAGACGGAAAACCCCGTGCGTGCTGGGGTGCTGGGGGCCCAGGTTGAGGGTGAGGAGGTTTTGCTCGTCTTCGTCGACGATGCCGGTGGTGGTCGGCGCTTCGAAGATCGTGTCGCCGAGCTCCGCGCCGGCGACGCCCGGGATGATCGTGTCAACCATTGTCTTAATCCGTCTCGTGCACGAGCTGCTTCACCGTGATGTAGTCCCAATCGGTTTCGAAGTCGCGCCGCATCGGGAAACCGACGAAGTCGTCGGGCAGCAAGATGCGCCGAAGATCAGGGTGACCCAGAAAACGAATACCCATCATTTCGAAGCACTCGCGTTCCATGAACTCGGCGCCCGGCCAGACGGTCGTCATCGAGGCTACGGCGGGCATGTCGTTGCCATTGTGGTCTTCGCGGGGCAGCTCGGTGCGCAGGATGACGCCCAGCGGTTGGCTGCGATAGTCGTAGGCGAAGATGTGGTAGAGCAGCTCGAGGTGGTCTTTCCAGTCCACCTCGGTGATGAATGAGAGATAGTCGAAGCCGTCGGCGCGCAGCTTGATCGCGGCGTCCAGCAGTCGCTCGCGCGGGACCTTCAGCTCGGCGTATCCGTGCCGCCACTGGAAGGTCGAGCCGTCGATGCGTTCGAGCAGACGCTGTACGAACTCGGGCTCGGACGGTTTTTCCGGTTCGGCGGGCTTTGCGTCCGTTGCTGGTTTCGGCGCTGCAGCCGGTGAGGGAGCTGCTGCTGCCGGAGCTGCTGCTGTCGGAGCTGCTGCAGCCGGAGCTGCTGTTGCCGGAGCTGCTGCT